>JAZSPX010000121.1:0-14810 GCA_045537675.1 Candidatus Faeciplasma sp.
CAGTCCATTCGCTCCGACATCAAGCAGTTCGAGCGTGACAGACTTGTCAGCCAATATCAGGACAAGGAACACGAGCTTGTATCTGCTACCGTTCAGAAGGTAGAGCCTGCAACAGGCAACGCAATCATCACCATCGACAGCGACGAGATCTATTTCCCCAGAAACGAACAGATCCCCGGCGAAGAGCTTAAGGCAGGCGACATTATCAAGGTTTACGTTGTCGGCGTTGTAAATCCCGACAAGAAGCCCAGCGTTAAGGTTTCAAGAACCCACAGAGATTTTGTCAGACGCTTGTTTGAAATTGAAGTGCCCGAAATTTACGACGGCACGGTTGAAGTAAAGGCGATCTCTCGCGAGGCAGGAAGCCGCAGCAAGATTGCAGTTTTAAGCCACGACGAAAACGTTGACGCTATCGGCGCGTGCATCGGCCCGAAGCGTGCAAGAATTACCGCCATTGTTGAAGAGCTTGGCGGCGAAAAGATCGACCTTATTAAATATAGCGAGGATGATGCCGAATTCATCGCAAAGGCACTTGCCCCCGCAGAAGTTATTAACGTTACCCTTGCAGACGACGGAACAAGAAGCTGCACAGTTGTCGTTCCCGACAACCAGCTTTCTCTTGCAATCGGTAACAGGGGACAGAACGCTAAGCTTGCAGCCCGCTTGACAGGCTATAAGATAGACATCGTTCCCTTGAACAAGGAAAACTGATGAAGCAAAAAAAGATTCCTGTCCGCCAATGCCTTGGCTGCGGTGAGCCGAGGGAGAAAAAAGAGCTTATCAGGGTCGTGCGCTCGCCCGAGGGTGAGTTATCCATCGACCTGACAGGCAAAAAATCGGGCAGGGGCGCATATATATGCCGCGATGTAGAATGCTTTAAAAAAGCAAAAAAAGCCCGCCGTTTTGAAAAAAGCTTTGAAATGGCGATCCCCGAAGAGATTTACTTAAGACTTGAAGAAGAGCTTAAGGCAGGGGAGGAATAAGACATGGCTGATATATCGGGAACACTCACAATGTGCCGAAGAGCAGGAAAGCTCGTCCTTGGAATGGATGAGGTTAAAAATGCCTGCAAGGGCGGCCGAGCATTCGGAGTGTTGGTGGCAAGCGACGTGTCTGCAAAGACATTTAAAGAAATTAAATTCGTGTGCGGAACAGAAAACGTTTCGCTTTACGGGGCAGAAATGACCATGGACGAGATTGGAAACTGCTTGGGCAAAAGGTTTGGAATTTTGGCGGTTACCGATTCGGGCTTTATGAAAGCCATGGCAAAAAAGCTCAAAAGAATTGAAATCGACGTTGATTTCGATTCTATCTTCTAACTATCCCGACAATAAGGAGGATATGCCTATGATTACAAAATATAAATTAAACGACCTGGCAAAAGACTTAAAGATTAACCCCAACGATATTATTGAAGTTCTGGCAAAAGAATACGGCGCAAAGAAGACAGTATCTTCTTTGAACCCCGAGGAAGTAAACTATGTGTTAGAGGCTTTTACCGCTAAGAATCAGGTTGAAAGCTTTGATGCTTACTTTGCTGACAAGACCCCCTCGAAAAAGGCGGAAGCGCCCAAGCCCGAGGTTAAGAAGGAACAGCCCAAGGCTGAACAGCCCAAGAAGGCAGAACAGCCCAAGAAGGAAGCTCCCAAGCCCGAGGTTAAGACAGAGGCACCTAAGGCAGAGCCTAAGAAGGAGGCTCCCAAGGCTGAAGCTAAGCCTGCACCTAAGGCAGAGGCGCCCAAGGCTGAAAAGAAGCCCGAGGTTAAGGCAGAAGTACCCAAGCCCTCGGCACCCAAGGCTGAAAGCAAGCCCCAGCCTGCCCCTGCACCCAAGCGCGAGGAAAAGAAGAAGCAGCCTGCCCAGAAGCAGGAAAGAGGCGAGCGACAGAAGCTTGTTACAAATTCTTCATCCAACGTTACCTTCCAGCCTGCCGAAAAGAAGACTATTGTCGACACCAGAGGCAGCTATGTAAACATTGATAAATATAACGACAAGTATGACAATCTTGCCGACACCAAGAACAAGGGCAACGAAAACTATCAGAAGAAGCAGAAGCTTGTTCAGAAGTCGAAGCAGCAGAAGAAGCAGCAGCTTTCGAACAAGAAGGAGACCGAGGCTGAGAAGCTTCGCCGCTTAGAGCTTGAGCGTGCAAGAAAGCAGCAGCTTAAGGTCATGATCCCCGATGAAATCGTTGTTTCCGAGCTTGCATCTCGTTTGAAGGTAACCGCGAGCGAGGTTATTAAGAAGCTTATGGGATTGGGTGTGTTCGCATCCATCAGCCAGACAGTTGACTTTGACACCGCAGCTTTGGTTGCAGAAGAACTTGGCGCTAAGGTTGAAAAGGAAGTTGTTGTCACTATCGAGGAAAGACTTATTGTTGACGACGAGGACAAGGCAGAAGACTTGGTTGAAAGAAGCCCCGTTGTTGTTGTAATGGGCCACGTTGACCACGGTAAGACCTCGCTTTTGGACAGAATAAGAAACGCAAACGTAACCTCTACCGAAGCAGGCGGCATTACCCAGCACATCGGTGCTTACAGGGTTAACCTTAACGGCAGAGATATCACCTTCCTTGATACCCCCGGACACGAAGCGTTTACCGCTATGCGTTTGAGAGGTGCAATGGTAACCGATATTGCCATTTTGGTTGTTGCGGCTGACGACGGCATTATGCCTCAGACAATTGAAGCTATTAACCACGCAAAGGCTGCAGGCGTCACAATTATTGTAGCCATTAACAAGATGGATAAGGAAACCGCAAACCCCGACAGAATTATGCAGCAGCTTACCGAACACGAGCTTGTTGTTGAGGCTTGGGGCGGCGACGTTATCGCAGTTCCCGTTTCTGCAAAGACAGGCATGGGCATTGAAGAGCTTTTAGAAAACGTTTTGCTTGTTGCCGACGTTCAGGAGCTTAAGGCTAACCCCAACCGCTTGGCAAAGGGCTCGGTTATTGAAGCAAGACTTGACAAGGGCCGCGGACCTGTTGCTACAATTTTGGTTCAGAACGGTACGCTCAAGTCGGGCGACGTTATTATCGCAGGTACTGCAGTTGGCCGTGTAAGAACAATGACCGACGACAAGGGCAGACTTGTTAAAGAAGCAGGACCCTCGGTTCCTGTTGAGATCACCGGCCTTGCAGAAGTTCCTGCCGCAGGCGACATCTTCAACGCAGTTGCAGACGAAAAGCTTGCACGCGAGCTTGTTGAACAGCGCAAGCACGAAGCTAAGGAAGAACAGTTCAAGCAATATCAGAAGGTAACACTCGATAACCTCTTCAGCCAGATCTCTGAAGGCGAGGTTAAGGAATTGCCTATCATCGTTAAGGCAGACGTTCAGGGCTCGGTTGAAGCTGTTTAGCAGTCTCTTGAAAAGATTTCTAACGCAGAGGTAAGAGTTAAGTGCATTCACGGCGCAGTTGGTGCCGTTTCCGAATCGGACGTTATGCTTGCAAACGCCTCTAATGCAATTATCGTCGGCTTTAACGTTAGACCCGACCCTGTTGCAAAGGCAACGGCCGAGCGTGACGGTGTTGACATGAGAATGTACCGTGTAATTTACGACGCTATTGAAGAAATTGAAACCGCTATGAAGGGTATGCTTGCACCCAAGGTTAAGGAGGTTGAAACTGCCCGTGTTGAAATCCGTGCGGTATATAAGATTTCGGGTGTCGGCTCGGTTGCAGGCTGCTACGTTCAGGACGGTAAGATTTCGAGAAATGACTTGGTAAGAGTTGTTCGTGACGGTATCATCATTGCAGACGACAAGATGTCGAGCTTGAAGAGATTTAAAGACAACGTGCGTGAAGTGGCACAGGGCTTTGAATGCGGTATCACGCTTGAAAAGTTCAACGACTTCAAGGAAGGCGACATCTTTGAAGCATATATCATGGACGAGGTAAAACAGTAAAAACACAAAAAAGATTTTAACCGATTTATTGAAAGGATTAGTTTATGGCTGATTTTAAAGTCGGACGTTTAGCATCGGACATTCAAAGAATTATTAGCGGAAAAATGCGTGAGCTTAAAGACCCAAGAATTAACGGCAGTATGCTTACTGTCATGAAGTGTGACGTTTCGGGCGACCGCTCGGTGTGCCGTGTTTACATCTCGAGCATTGAGGGCGTTGACAAAGCAAAAGAAGCCGTTAAGGGCTTGGAAAACGCAAGCGGCATTTTAAGACGTGAGATTTCAAACGTTTTGCACATCAGAAAATGCCCCGAGCTAAGATTTATTGCCGATGATTCGACAGAATATTCACAGCGCATCTTCGGCATTTTAAAGGAGCTTAATATTCCTTCCGACTCGGACGGGGAGGAGGCTGATGAATATGAGGATAGCGAATTATAAAGAGCTTGCCGAAAGGCTTCTTGAAAACGACAATTTCGTTATTTTAACTCATAAGAGCCCCGACGGTGACTGCCTTGGCGCAGGCTTTGCCCTCTGCTATTTTTTAAGAGGGCTTGGCAAGCGTGCAAACGTTTTGAACAGCGACGGCGTGCCGAAGAAGTTTGAATATTTAGCCCGTGAGTATGACGAGCAGGAGCTTGAAAACGAGTTTGTCATGTCGGTGGACGTTGCCGACACCAAGCTTTTGGGCGACGAGCTGGAGCATTACGCCGATAAGGTTTCGCTTTGCATCGACCACCACGGCTCGAACAGAATGTATGCGAAAGACACCTACCTCGACCCCGAGGCAAGCGCCGCATGCTTGATCGTGTGGGAGCTTTTGTGCGACATGGGTCACGAGCCGCAAGGAATTATTGCCGAGTGTTTATATACAGGTCTTGCAACAGACACAGGCTGTTTTATGTATGAAAATGCGAAGTACCGCACCCATCTGGCGGCGGCAAACCTCATTAAAAACGGGGTGAATGCCGCAAAGATAAACAGGGATATGTTTATTGTTAAAACCAAGGGCAGAATTGCGGCAGAGACCGAGCTTATGGGCGCCTTAAGATTTTTTGAAGGTGACACGGTTGCAGTCATGGTCGTTAAAAACGAGCTGATTGAGCGTGTAAACCTCGACCGTGCCGAGCTTGACGGAATTGCCCCCCTGCCCATGACGGTAGAGGGTGTTAAGGTGGGCCTCACCTTTAAACAGCAAGAGGATAAGGCGGATACTTATAAAGTATCGATAAGAACTGTTGATGCCGACGCTTCGGCAATCGCTGCTTTGTTTGACGGCGGCGGACACCCGAGGGCGGCAGGCTTTACAATTTCGGGCGAGCTTGACAAGATCATCAACCGCGCAGTTGAAGCAGTTAAGAGGGTTATATGAAAACGGGCGTAATTTTAGTCAACAAACCCAAGGGGTTTACCTCGTTTGACGTGATTGCCAAAATGAGAGGGATTTTAAAAGAGCGCCGACTTGGCCATTCGGGCACGCTTGACCCGATGGCAACGGGAGTTTTGCCTGTGTTTGTGGGCAAAGCAACCAAGGCGTGTGACATTCTGCCCGACAACGAAAAGTCATACCGAGCAGGGTTTAAGCTTGGTTTTATGACCGATACACAGGACACAACGGGCAGTGTTACCAAAACAAGCGACACAAAAACCACCGAAAAAGATATTTTGGCGGCTTTAGAGGGGTTTAAGGGCAGAATTTCACAGCTTCCGCCCATGTATTCGGCAGTTCAGGTTGGCGGCAAACGGCTTTATGACCTTGCAAGGCAGGGAATTGAGGTTGAGCGTGAGCCAAGAGAGATTGAAGTTTTCAACATTCTGTTAGAAAGCTTTGACGAAGCCGAGCAATCGGGCGTGCTGTTCATTTCCTGCTCTAAAGGAACGTATGTAAGAACGATTATTCACGACCTTGGGGTTAAGCTTGGCACATTTGGTGCCATGAGCGAGCTTGAAAGAACGTCCTCCTCGGGCTTTGTGCTTGATGAGTGCTTAACGCTTGATGAAATTCAGTCAGCGGCCGACGAAGGCAGGGCGGACGAGCTGATTAAACCCTTGGACGAATGCTTTAAAGCCTACCCCGAAATTCGTTTAAGCGAGAAGCAGACAGCAATGTATAAAAACGGCATTAAGCTTGATGCCGAAAAGGTAAAGGGTGCCGAAAAAGCGGGGCTTTACCGCGTTTACGGCGATGAATTTTTGGGTCTTGCCGAAATTAAGCAGGGCGAGGCTGTTTTAAGAATTTACAAAAACTTCTGGTGAGGTTTAAATTAAAAGAAAGGCAGGGGTGACGATGACAAGGGCGGTTCTTTTGGGCGTGTTCGACGGTGTGCATTTGGGGCACAAGGCGGCGCTTGACGAGCTTGTTCTATCGGGCGCTGAGGGAAAATGTGTTTACACATTCAATACCGAAACCGTCACCACAAAGGGGACACGCAAGCTTTTGTCGACAACTGCCGAAAAAAACGCCCTTTTGATTGGGGGCGGAGCCGACGAGGTCATATCGGCCGACTTTGCCGAGGTTAAAAACATGACCGCCGAGGAGTTTTTTAACGAGGTTTTGGTTAAAAACCTTAAAGCAGACGTAATTATCTGCGGAGAGAATTACCGCTTTGGCAAGGGTGCAAGTGCCGGCAGCCAAGATATGAAAGCCATGTGCGAGCGTGAGGGGATTGGATTTAAAGAGGTTAAGACCCTTGTTATCGACGGCGAGGCGGTCAGCACCACAAGAATAAGAAAGCTTATTGAAAACGGCGAAACAAAAAAAGCAAACCGGCTTCTGGGCAGAGCTTATTCCATCTCGGGCGAGGTGGTGCACGGCAACCACATTGGCACAAACATGGGCATAAAAACGCTTAACATGTTGCCCGATGAAACCAAAGCCCTCCCGAAAAGCGGAGTTTATTCTACAAGATGTATAATTGATAACAGATTATACAAAAGCGTGACCGATATTGGCACAAAGCCAACGGTTGAAACAGACAACAGTATGATAATCGAGACACACGTTTTCGATTTTGATGACAATGTTTACGGAAAAACCGTGCGTGTGGAATTTTTGGAGTATTACAGGAGTGAGCAAAAATTCGATACGCTCGATGAACTTAAACAGACAATTTTAAAGGATATTAAAAGAAGAAAGGAAAGTGATTTGTAATGGAGATCAGAACCAGATTTGCACCCTCACCCACGGGATATATGCACATTGGTAACTTAAGAACCGCACTTTACACCTATTTGATCGCTAAAAAGGGTAACGGTAAATTCATTTTAAGAATTGAGGATACCGACCAGGAAAGATATGTAGAGGGTGCTGTTGATATTATCTATCGCACTTTAAGAACAGTCGGCCTTAACTGGGACGAAGGACCCGACGTTGGCGGTCCCGTCGGCCCTTACATTCAGTCTGAAAGAATGGGACTTTTCAAGCAGTATGCTGAAGAATTGGTAGCAAAGGGCGAGGCTTATTACTGCTTCTGCGATAAGGAAAGACTTACCGAGCTTAAGGCTGTTCAGGAAGCAAGCGGCGTTAACCCCATGTATGACAGACATTGCCGCAATCTTTCAAAAGAAGAAATTGATGAAAAGCTTGCAGCCGGCATTCCTTACGTAATCCGTCAGAAGATTCCCGAAACAGGCACCACCACCTTCCACGACGAGCTTTACGGCGACATCACCGTTGACAACTCGACCTTGGACGACCAGATTCTTTTAAAGACTGACGGCATGCCGACATATAACTTTGCAAACGTTGTTGACGACCACTTAATGGGCATCACCCACGTTGTAAGAGGTAACGAATATTTAGCCTCTGCCCCCAAATATAACTTGCTTTACAAGGCTTTCGGCTGGGAAGTACCCACCTATATCCACGTTGAGCACATTATGAAGGACAAGCACAACAAGCTTTCCAAGCGTAACGGCGACGCAAGCTTTGAAGATCTGATGGCTAAGGGCTATCTTTCCGAAGCAGTTATTAACTATATTGCACTTTTGGGTTGGGCACCCAAGGGCGAAAGAGAGATCTTTACACTTGAAGAGCTTATTCAGGAATTTGATATTTCCGGTCTTTCCAAGTCGCCCGCAATCTTCGACCCGCTTAAGCTTAAGGCTATCAACGGCGAATATATAAGAAAGCTTACACCCGAAAAGTTTTACGAATATGCTAAGCCCTATATTGAAGAAACCGTTAAGAGAGCTGACGTTGACCTTGCAAAGATCTCGGCCCTTTTGCAGAACAGAACCGAAGTTTTTGCCGACATTCCCGAGCAGGTTGACTTTATCGACGCTATGCCCGACTATGAGCTTTCTTTGTATGAAAACAAGAAGATGAAGACCAATGCCGACACCGCTTTGGTTGCACTCGAAGCTTCGCTTCCTGTTTTAGAGGCTATTGACGAAGCTGATTGGAAGTTTGACAACATTCACGACAAGCTGTTCGAGCTTATTGCCAAGCTTGAGGTTAAGAACGGTTACATTCTGTGGCCGGTTCGTGTTGCAATCAGCGGCAAGCAGTTTACTCCCGGCGGCGCATTTGAAATTGCAGAAATCATTGGCAAGGCTGACACAATTGCCCGCATGAAGCGCTCTATCGAGATGCTTAAAAATCGCTGAAATTAACTTACACTAAACACACCGATTTCACAGATATCGCTTATAATTTATGGCGGTACAATCGTGACGACCTATGAAAGGGTGAAAAAATTGATTGAGGTAAAAAACCTTGTTAAATGCTATGGCGACAAGCGCGCCGTAGACAACATCAGCTTTAAAGCCAACGACGGAGAGATTTTAGGATTTTTAGGCCCCAACGGTGCCGGTAAATCAACAACCATGAACATTCTGACCGGTTATCTTTCCTCGACAAGCGGCAAAGCGCTTATTAACGGAATCGACATTTTAGAGGATCCCATTGGTGCAAAGAAGCAGATTGGCTATTTGCCCGAATTCCCTCCGTTATATATGGACATGACCGTTAAGGAATATTTATATTTCATTTACGACTTAAAGGGCTGCAAATACCCCAGAAACACACACTTAAAGGAAATTTGCGAGCTTGTTAAGATTACAGACGTTTATAACCGAATCATCAAAAACCTGTCGAAAGGTTATCGCCAGCGTGTTGGCTTGGCGCAGGCTTTGGTTGGCAACCCCAACGTATTGATCTTGGACGAACCCACCGTAGGCCTTGACCCGAAGCAGATTATTGAAATCCGTACCCTTATTAAAAAGCTCGGCAAAAACCACACCGTTATTTTGTCGTCCCATATTTTGTCGGAGGTTCAGGCTGTCTGCGACAGAATTGTTGTTATTAACAAGGGCAAGATTGTTGCTGACGACACCGCCGACAACCTTTCGCGCACACTTACCGCCGACCACAAGCTTATCGCACGAATCGACGGCCCCCGTGAAGAGGTTATCAAAATCATTCAGACAATTCCCGGCGTTGTAAACGTTTTGGCAGATATGCAGCGCGAAAAGGGCGTTTGGGAATATAACATTGAAGCAGTTGAGGGAACAGATATAAGACGCGACCTGTTCAAGCGTCTTGCCTCCCGCAATTGGTACTTAGTAGGACTTCGCTCGAGCGAGCTTTCGTTGGAAGACATCTTCTTGAAGCTTACCATCGGCGAAAACGTTACCGAATTCTTGAACAGCAAGGCTGAAGACTTGGACGAAAGTGAGGGTGAAGAATAATGAAAGCTATATTTTCCCGTGAAGTAAGCTCCTACTTCAACTCACTCATCGGTTACATCTTCTTAACTGCTTTCTTTGCAGCATCCGGCGTTTTGTTCAGCATCACGTCCTTGACATACGGCTCGACCGACATGACCCAGATGTATTCAATGCTCTTCTTCGTTCTTTTGGTTTTAATCCCCATTTTAACCATGAGAACCCTGGCTGAAGACAAGCGTCAGAAAACCGACCAGTGCTTGCTTACAGCACCCATCGGCTTAACCGCTTTGGTTTTGGGCAAGTTCTTTGCAGCATTTTTAATTTACGCTATCGGCGTTTGCATGACCTTGGTTTATGCCATTGTAATCTCCTTCTTCGGCGTTGTCGCATGGCTGGAGGTTTTGGGCACCGTGGTTGGCCTTTTGCTTGTAGGTGCTGCCTTTATTGCGGTAGGCATTTTGATCTCCTCGCTTACCGAAAACCAGGTTATTGCGGCAGTAGGCGGCTTTGCCTGCATGCTTGCACTTTACCTTATTTCTTCAATCGCTTCAATCATACCTGTTGAGTGGATTGCTGATATCATCACCAAGCTTTCTTTCTCGAGCAGATATTACGACTTCACCTACGGTATTTTTGACTTCTCAAACGTTTTGTTCTTCATCAGCGCAACAGTAATCTTCATTTTCTTGACAATAAGAGTGCTCGAGCGCCGCAGATGGTCTTAAGCTTTAAGCGGAAAGGATTGTTAAAATGGATATTAAATCTTTATTCGCCAAGCTTTTTGGCACCGTCTCGAAAAAAAGCAACAAGCGTTCGCTTAAATATGGTTCGCTTGCAACCGCACTGACAGTTTTGTTCGTGGCAGCAGTTGTTCTTTTAAACGTTGTTGCAACCATGCTCTTCGAGCGTTTTCCCATAACCTTCGACCTCACCGAAAACAGCATCTATTCCGTATCGCAGGAAACAGTTGACTATGTTAAGGGAATTGACGTTCTGGTTGACATTACCGTTATGGCGACCGAGGAGGAATATCGCGCAATAAGCGACTATACCGTTCAGACTGCCGAGCTTTTAAAAAGCTATGAGCAGCACAACCCCAACATCTCGGTAAGCTATAAAGACCTTTTGTCGAACCCTGACTTTACAAGTAACTATGCCGCATATGGCTTGCAGAATGGCGACATTATTGTCGAGCTTACAGACTCGAATCACGAAAGAGTAAAAATCATTTCGCTCACCGACATTTTAAACTTTAAGGATTCGGTTGCAGCTTACGTCCCTCAGTATGTTCAGGCTAACGGCGCATATACTGCACACGTTCAGTTTGTAAACTCTGACCTTCAGGCACAGGCTGAAAGCCAGCGCATTATCGCTTCTTCCAACGCCGAACAGGCTATTACCTCGGCTTTAATGGCTGTAACAGACGCTAACCCCATTACCGTTGCTGTTTTAAGCTATACCGGCGGCAAGGAGGCTGACGTTTCCGGCCTTACCGACCTTTTGGACAAGAACGGCTATGCTTTGACCGAGCTTAACATTCAGACCGAGGAATTGACCGAGGAAATCGACCTTATCATCATTCCTGCGCCCAAGGTTGACTATACAACCAAGGAAACCGAGAAAATTTCCACATGGCTTACAAACGGCGGCGTTCTTGGCAAGAACATGATCTATATTGCCTCTACCGAACAGCCCGAAACACCTAATCTTGACTCACTCCTTTACAAGTACGGTCTGACCGTTGAGCCTAAGGTAATTTATGAAACAAACACCACAAGATATTTGACATATCAGAACTATACCTTGCAGGGCATTGCGACCGAGAATTATTTGGACGACGTTGCAAACGTCGATTTCCCCATCTACGTTCCTAACTCGAGAGCCATTACAACCAGATTTGAAAATATCGACAGCTATAACGCTAACGAGCAGTTGGTCATGTCCTCTAACGGCGCAGTATTAAAGGATATGTTTGTTAACGACGACACCTGGAGACCCGAAAATGTCGAGGAAAAGAATGCCTACACCTCGATAGCAATGGCTTCTTACAAGGCACTTAACCAGGAGACCCATATTTCGACCTATAACTATATTCTGGCACTCGGCTCCGAGCTTATCGTTGACCCGATGCTCATGTCCTCGACACAGTATAACAACGGCGACTTTATTTTAAGCATCACCAACGAGATCACCGGAAAGACCGAAGGCATTACCATTGTGCCCAAGGTTGTTCGTTCAAACAGCTTTGAAATCACACAGGCAAACATCAGCACCTTAACACTTGTCTTTGCGGCAATCATTCCCGTTACTGTGTTTGTTGTCGGCGTTGTTATTTGGATTAGAAGGAGACACAAATAATGAGCAAATCGGTAAAAAATCTTCTTGTAATCGGAATTTTCATTCTTTCAATGGCACTTGTTTTGCTGGTGCTTGTTCTTACCCAGCCTAAAGAGGTTGACGACACACCCGAGATTATTGACACCTCGATTGCATTGGTAAGCTATGAGCGTGACCAGATCGATAACTTTAAAATTACAAACAAGGACGACGAATACACCGTCAAGCAGGGCACAAAGGCTTTCGCTGTTGAAGAGCTTGAGGGCTTGAAGCAGAATTCGACTGTTCTGGGTGCGGCAGGCAACTGCATAACCTCGGTTACAGGCATTGAATTGGTAGAGGAAAACGCCTCTGACCTTGCAAAATATGGTCTTGACGAAGCAAACCCTGTTTCGCGCGTGGACGTTACCCTTAAGGACGGCACCGCTTATACTGTTTATTTCGGCATCGACACACCCGACGGCAACCACCTTTACGTTAGAATGGGTGACTCGAAGGACGTTTACACAGCGCTTGCCAACTCGTCAAGATATTTCACTTATATTAAAGAGGACTTTGTCAGCACGGTTATCCTGCCCGAACTTTCGCAGGACAACTGGGCACCCACCATCGACCTTTTGACAATTAAGAGAAAAGACTTAAGCTATGACATCATTTTCGAGGATGACACCAAAAACTATGCTGCCGACGATATCTCGATGGCCTCCTCGCAGGTTATGATCTCGCCTGTTTATGCATATCTTGACATTACAAACTCGAACGACGTTATCTATGGTCTTTGGGGCTTAAGCGCCGTTCAGGCAGAGGTTGCTTTCCCGACAGATGCCGACTTTGAAGAATACGGCATTGCCGACCCGTTCTGCTCGGTCGTTCTTAACGCAGAGCTTCAGGACTATATTCTTAAAATAGGCAACGTTGCGGCATATGCCACCGACGAGCAGGGCAACAACACAACCACCCCCGCTGCGTTCTATGGATATTTTGAGGGTATTGACTGCATCTTCCTGTTCAGCGCGGCAGATTTGCCCTGGGCAACTTTCATGCCCATTGACGTTTTGTCGACGATGATGACCTCGAACTATATCTATACCTTAGATTATATCGACGTTGAAATTCACGACGGCGAGGACGCAAAGTATTACTTCGACATTGACGCAGACGTTGACGGAACAACCTTAAGCGGCACCTTGAACAACAACGCTTTCGATGCTGACGCTTTTAAGATTTTATATCAGTTCATGCTCAAGTGCCCCATCGACTCTCTTTGTTTGGAGGACCCGGCCGAGGATGCAAAGCTTCTGGCACGAATTGATTACAGACGCGCAGACGGCGGCGGAGACGTTTTAGAGTTCTATGACGACACCACAAACCGTGTAATCATCAAGCTTAACGGCACCACGTCGTTCAGCCAGCCCAAGAGCTATTTGGACGTTTTGCACCAAAACATTAAAATCTTTGCCAACGGCGGCACAGGCGACGATTTGCAGAAGGTTTGGTAGGATTTTTTCAGCGAAGCTGATAAAATCCTACTGTAGACAACTTCCTAAAAAACTTAACGGAGGTAACTATGGCTAATTATTTTGAATTCAAAGGCTTACCCCTTGTAAGAAAGGGCAACGAGCTTTATTATGGCAGCATGGGCGACAACGAGGTTGTTATGCTTCAGGTTGCCGGCAAAAAGAAGGTTGGCGACGTGGACGTTGCCACAAAGGTTCGCCTTTACAGAATGCTCACCGATGAATCGGTGCCTGTAATGCAGCGCATTACAAAAACTGCTGAGAAATCCAGCCTTTACGAGGCGCTGGACCTCGCCTATGACTGGCTTAAAAAGGCAAACTAAAGGCGTTATAAAAGCAAAAATCCCCCGAAAAATCGGGGGATTTATTTTTTGGGTTGTTGAAAACTTGTCAGTAATTTAACGATTACAGAGGGTAATTTAACAAAAACTGTTGAAAAAGTTGTTGAAAGTGTTGAGAACTCCCTTGTTTAGGGGGTGCCTTTAGCGAGTTAAACGGAAGTTTTCAACAATTCACAGTTTATTTAAATTTACTGTCGATTTATGATTACAGCCAGTATTTTTTGGTTAGCCAAGTGTAACAATAACCTCGTGTTCAGTTCCTTCCTCGAAAACAGGTAAGATGTTACCCGACATTCTTACACCGTCGCAAACCATTGATTTAACGCCCTTGCAAACGTTTTCGGGGTTTTGAACAGTTATGTTATAGCGGCAGCCGCGGAAGAGTCGCGAAGCCTTGAAGCTGTCCCAGTCTGAAGGAATGGACGGATCGATTTTAAGTCCGTCATAATCGGGCTGAATGCCCAAAATATACTGTGAAACTGCAACAAAGTTCCAAGCAGCGGTACCTGTAAGCCAGCTGTTCTTTGCCTGACCGAAGTGGCGAGCGTCCTTGCCTGCAATCATCTGTGCATAAACGTAAGGCTCGGTCTTGTGAACGTCGGAAATCTCCTCGCGGTATGCAGGGGCGATCTTCGAGTAATATTCAAAGGCTCTGTCACCGTGGCCGACGAATGCTTCGGCACAGATTATCCACGCATTGTTGTGGCAGAAGATACCTGCGTTTTCCTTATATCCGCCGGGATAGGTGGAGATTTCGCCGTATTCAACATAATATTTTGTGAAGCAGGGGTTGTTTAAAACCAAGCCATGCTCGCACGCAAGATATTTATTAACACTCTCCAAAGCTCTTAAATCCTTGCCCGATTCGTGACCGAGACCGGACAAAACTGCAAAGCCCTGCGGCTCGATGAAGATTTTTCCCTCTTCACACTCGTTCGAGCCAACTTTTCTGCCAAAGTCATCGTAAGCACGCAAGAACCATTCGCCGTCATAACCGTCACGCATAACAGCTTCACGCATCTTGGCAACGGCTTCTT
>JAZSPX010000152.1:0-1622 GCA_045537675.1 Candidatus Faeciplasma sp.
TGACGCTTTGTGCGGCATGACAAAGCGCACCCCCTGCGAGCTGGCTTCGCTTTTTTTGGCAGACAGGATCTCGCACTGTGCAAACCCCATAAGCGGAATTAAAAAGCTCATCGAAAGCGGCGTGACCGTCATCTGCGACAGGTATTACTATTCGTCGTTTGCTTATCAGGGCATGGACACCGACCTTAAATGGGTCATGGACCAAAACCTTAACTGCCCCGACATTTTGCAGCCCGACCTGTGCATCTTCTTGGACGTCCCTCCTGCCGAGTGCGACGCAAGAATTGAAAAAGGCCGTGCCCAGCGCGAGATTTATGAATCGGGCGTTGAAACAATTACAAGAATAAGAGACAAGTATGTCGAGGTGTTCTCTCTGTTAGAGGGGCACAACATCGCAATAATAAACGCCTCTCGCACACCAAAAGAAGTCGCCTCAGATGTGCTTGAAGCGGTTCTGAAAATTTTATAATTAAACTAAAACCGACCGATTATTTTTCGGTCGGTTGTTTTTTATGATATAGACGCAGTCAATGCTTTTGCTTTAAGCCCGTTCAGCTCGCCAACGTCCCCCTCGAAAATTTTTGTGATGTTCGGCAGGGTCATATAGTCGCTCGGACGCATAAGGCAATCACGCTTGGGCAGCTTGGCGCAGTTGCTTTTGCGCAAAACCTCTGCCACAAACTGCGAGCAGAAATATTTATTATCTCTTTCCCACGCAATGCCGAACTTGCAGGCAACAATTCCAAGTGCGTTGAACTTGAATTCATCCTGGTGCTGCATAAACCACTCGACCTCGGCTTTCGCACGGTCATAAGCCTCATCGTTCACTTTAAGCTCATAAACAGCGCAGGGTGTTTTGCCGACACGGGTGTAAAACCCGCGGTTCAAATATTCTCTGCAAGGTCCTGCGGGAAACATTTTAAGTCCGTCTTTTCGGGCAGAGCTGTAAAGAAAGACAAGGTCTTTGTCGAAAGCGATGGCGGCATGGGTATATGTTTCATCAGTAAAAAAGCTGACGATTTTGGAAACAATGCTTTGGGTACGGGTTAAAAATATGTAAACAGATTTCATTAATCGGGGTACTCCTATATGTAAAAACAAACGGGTGCGAAAATTCGATGGTTTTTTCATTATAGCATACCCGAATATATGTTGCAAGTTCTATCTTTTAACAAAAGAGGTCAACTCTTACTTCTGCCTTGCCCAACGCTTACACTGTGCAATTCTTGCGCCCTTTGGGTTATCGCCGTGTTCGGGGTCGCACGAATACTGAGTCAGAAGCTCACAGGGGATATTTTCGCACTCGCCGCAGTGCTCAATGCCTTTATTCTGACAGCAGACTGCCACAGGGCACTCGCCGTGGAAGGGGTTGCCCATTGTCTCAATACAGCCGCCGCAGTTGCAGGGCTCCCGCCATTCGCAGGTTTTACAGTGAAGGCCACAGCGGGATTCAACCTCTTCCCTCTCGCCCAGATATGTAAACCTGCCTTCGTCTAAAAACATGCTTGCGGGACGCACCCAAGTCAGCCCCTCACCGTAAAGCGCTTTATAGATAATCATATCCTCTAAGGTCTCGGAATGCTTGGCATAGCCGACAACTTCATATTCCATTCCCTTTTTGT
>JAZSPX010000023.1:0-7440 GCA_045537675.1 Candidatus Faeciplasma sp.
ATTGCGATTTTGTAACTCTTTCTTAACTGAACTGTAATCCAAAAGCCATGTTTTTGGGTTTTCATTTATGATAGGACATGCTATAATCATCTCAATGAGGTGATTATTATGAAGAAAAATGTACTAATCATTTGTGTGGCTGTCTTATTGCTTATTATCATCATATCTTTATTTCTTTTCAAATATTATCACCCCACGCATTTTAATTTCAACGATAGGTTTATTATCGGCAGTACCCAAGAACAAATCGTGGAAAAATACGGCGAGTTCACCTACGAGACAACGTACGTTTCATTAAGTGACAACGAATTAATAACTAAAGGCGTATATATGATTCGTGATAACACACCCGAGTTGATAATGAGTTACGATAATTCTTTGTGGTATGAAATTTATTTTAAGAACGGAATCGCTTTCAAAGTTAGATTACGAGAGGGTTACATTGGCGGTTAGTTTTATCTCTGTTTTTTCAGAAACCACACATAAAATTATATTAAACTATTTACTTTTGTTAAAATATAGCTTATAATGAATCTATAAATTAACACTGTGAGGTGCGATATGAAAGAGTTTAAAGGCTATCAAAAGGGCATCAACCTTGGTGGTTGGCTGTCCCAGTGTAACTACACAATTGAAAGATATGAAACATTCATAACCGAAGAAGACTTCGCCCGCTTTTCAAAATGGGATATTGACCATGTGCGCATTCCTGTCGATTACCCCCTGCTCGAGGAAGAGGACGGCACTCCCACCCCTCATGGCATGATTTATTTACAGCGTGCTGTTGACTGGTGCGGTAAGTACGGTCTTAACATGGTCCTCGACCTTCACAAGGCTGCAGGTTATTTCTTCGACAACCACGAAGAACAGCGCTTTTTCTATGATGACGACCTTAAAGAACGGTTCTACGCTTTGTGGGTGCGCTTGGCAAAGGCTTTTGGCAAACACAGCGACCGCATCGCTTTCGAGCTTCTTAACGAGGTTACCGAGCCTAAATATTCCAAACCGTGGAACGAGATTGCCCTTGAATGTATCAAGAGAATTCGTGAAGTAGCACCCGATACATACATACTCGTCGGCAGCTATTGGAACAACTCCATCGACTCGATGAAGGATCTCGACATGCCCTACGACGACAAGATCGTTTACAATTTCCATTGCTACGACCCGTTTGTTTTCACACATCAGGGCGCAGGCTGGGTCTGGGGCATGCCTCACGATTTCAGAATGCATTTCCCCGGCACAAAGCAAGAGTACCTTGAAGCTCAGAAAAAGGTTAAAATGTTCGATGGTTTCATGCCTTATGCCCCGTGTGAGGTTTTAGACCACACCTTCTTTGAATGGCGATTCGAGCGTGCCGTTAAACTGGCAGAGGAGAGAAACGTAGCCCTCTACTGCGGCGAATACGGCGTAATCAACAATGCAAGCGCCGAACAGACCCTCGAGTGGTATAAAGCCATCAATGCCGCATTTGAAAAGTACGGCATCGGCAGAGCCTGCTGGAGCTATAAATGGATGAGCTTTGGTCTTATCGACCCACACATGAAAGACGTCGCCGACGAGCTGGTTAAGTACCTCTGATATAATAATCAAAACAAAAATCCCTACCAATCGGTAGGGATTTTTTAATGTTAATTAAAGCTCAATAGTAACCGATTCAGTTCCTGCTGCAGCCTTAACAGCAATGTCAGTGCCCGAAATCTTAACGGTAAAGTCACGGTCGGTCTTTGTATAGCTTACAGTAACGGTGTTGCCGTTTCTTACAGCCTTAATGTCACAAAGCTTGTTAGCTTCCTTGTCATAAATAACAGTAGAAGCCTCACATCCGTCGCCCAATTCATAGATTACAGCTTCAGCGTTTGCAAGATAGTCATATTCAAAGTCTCTTACAAAGTCGCCATAGGTTACGATCGAATTAGGTCTTGCCAGAATAGGCATCTCGAAGTAGTTGCAGGTTTCTCTATACCACTTTTCGCCCTCATAAACCTTGCCTGTAATAATGTCTGTCCATCTTCCTGCAGGAACGTAGAACTCGGCTCTGCCTTCGTCATTAAGAATAGGAGCGCACAAAAGGTTGTCGCCTAACATATACTGTCTGTCGAGGGTCAATGCAGCGGGGTCGTCAGCAAAGTCAATAACCATTGCTCTCATCATCGGCACACCCTTAACGTGTGTCTTAACAGCCTGAGAGAACATATAAGGCATCAACTTACCCTTAAGCTTGGTGAAGAAGCGCAAAACGTCGCAAGCTTCTTCGTCAAACAACCACGGTACTCGGTAAGAGGAGTTGCCGTGAAGTCTTGAATGGGTAGACATAAGGCCGAATGCGCACCATCTCTTATAAATGTCGGGTGTAGCAGTAGCTTCAAAGCCCGAAATATCGTGCGAGAAGAAGCCAAAGCCCGAAATGCAAAGCGACAAGCCGCCTCTGATGGTTTCAGCCATCGAGGAATATTCTGCCGAGCAGTCGCCGCCCCAGTGAACAGGGAACTGCTGACCGCCTGCTGTTGCACTTCTTGCAAACAAGCAAGCCTTGTTTTCGCCGTAATATTCCTTCAAAACGTTAAACACGGTCTTGTTATAAAGGTGAGTGTAATAGTTGTGCATCTTAATCGGGTCAGCACCGTTGTAATATACAACGTCAGTAGGGATTCTTTCACCGAAGTCAGTCTTGAAGCAGTCAACGCCCATTTCGCAAAGTGCGCGAAGCTTCGAAGCATACCACTCGCAAGCCTCGGGGTTAGTAAAGTCAACAATAGCCATACCGGGCTGCCACATGTCGCACTGGAATACCGAGCCGTCCTTGTTAAGAATGAAGTAATCGTTCTCTACACCCTCGTCAAACAGCTTAGAACGCTGTGCAATATAGGGGTTGATCCAAACGCAGGTCTTAAGTCCCTTGTCGTTGTAAAGTCTTGCAAGCATCTTCTCAGGCTCGGGGAACTGTCTTGTATCCCATTCAAAGTTGCACCATTCAAACTCCTTCATCCAGAAGCAGTCGAAGTGGAATACCTGCAAGGGAATATCGCGCTGGGCCATGCCGTCGATAAACGAGTTAATTGTTTCTTCGTCATACTTTGTTGTAAACGAGGTTGTAAGCCACAAACCGAATGTATAAGCAGGGGGCAAAGCAGGCTTGCCGGTAAGGGTGGTATAGTTAGAAATAACACCCTGCAAATCTTCGCCGCCAATGATGAAGTATTCCAAATTCTCACCGGGAACAGTAATGGAAACCTTGGAAACAGTATCAGAAGCAACTTCATAAGAAACGTTATCAGAAGAATTTACAAACACGCCATATCCGTTAGAGGATACATAGAAAGGAACAGACTTATAGCTCTGGTCACAGCATGTGCCGCCGTCAGCATTCCAAATCTGAACGTTCTGACCGTTCTTTGTAAATGTAGTAAATTTTTCACCAAAGCCGTAAATATATTCACCGACGGAAAGGGTAAGCTGCTCTCTGATGTAAGAGGTGTTAGCATCCTTGGGGTAAGACCAGAATGTGTCATCGATCTGGGTGTCAAGTCTTCTCTTTGCACGGCTCTTTTCTTCTTCAATATAGGTCAAAGCTCGATAGCTGCCGCCTGTTAAGTGTCTGCCGTTATAATAATACTGAACGCTCCAGTTTTCCTTGCTTATCTTAACGCTTGTCTTGCCCGAGATCATTTCAACATACTTATCAGTATTATTGATTACAGGGGTATATCCCATATCCTCGTTAAGCTCAAAATGAGGGCCGCAGTCAACAGTACCTCTGTAATGAACAACGCTAACCTTAATAACGTCTTCCATAGTAGAAGTGAAAGTTAATTCAAAGTTAGGGCCTCCCAGGGTCTGACCTCTGTTCCAGATGTGTGTAGGCGTTGCAAGCACTTTAATCGAGTTTTCGCTTGTCTCAACTTCATATGCTTGGTTAGCGTAGTTTACAGTATATCCACGCTGATTAAGCCAATATCCGTCTGCAAATTTCATGTTTATCTATTCCTTTCTGAATTAATTTACTTTTATCTATTCAACCGAAAGATATTCTTCCGGTATATAGCTCAAAACCTTATCGATAGATTCCTGCGTAAAGCCGTCTGCGCCGTGTTTTTTAAGCATTTCGTCGCTATACTCGGCATAGGGCACAATGTGAATGTTCGAGTAGTTATAGCCATACTGCGTAATAATCGGTATAGCCTTAACGTTTTCAATAATAATCTCGTTTGTGTCGAGGTTCTTGGTAACCGTCAAATCACCCAAAATACCAACCAAAGCCTTCGGGTCAGCCTGTGCCGAAACAAAATTTCCAAGGCAATAATAAACAAAGCCTCTGGTGCCGTCCTCTCGCTCAACAAATTCCATCGTCTGCACAGTGTGCGGCTGTGTGCCGATAATAATATCTGCGCCCCAGTCAACCATCATCTTTGCCATGTTAATCTGGTTTGTTTTCAGCTCGTTCGAAATCTCCGTTCCGAAATGAGGGGAGACGATTACAACGTCTGCCATCTCTTTTGCTTTTTTAATCTGCGCTTCAATCAGCTCGGTCTCACGCAAATATGTAATCTCGGCAACTGCATCGTCTGCAAGCGAAAGCCCGTTAGTATGCTCCATATATCCCAAAAAGGCAAACGTAATCCCGTTAACCTCCATTGTGCGGATATTTTCCATATCCTCATCGTCTTTATATGCGCCATAGGTTACAACACCCTCGACCGTGTCCCAAAAACGCAAGGTCGCCAAAAGCCCTGCCTCATTCTTGTCTAAAACATGGTTGTTCGAAAGAGAAACAGCGTCAAACCCAATCTCGGCCATAAATCTTCCAAGGTCTGCGGGTGTGCAAAATCTCGGATAATCGCTCGGCTCAAACTCGTCAGTAACAATAGTCTCTTGGTTCAAAATTGCAAGGTCAGCCGATTCAATATATCTTATAACTCTTTCATAACAATAAAGAAAGTCATATCCGTCATACTCAGCGCGTCTTTTAGCCTGATTATAAATCGAGCGGTGAATAAGGTTATCACCTGCACAAACAATTCGCACGCTAACATACTCCGGCTCGGGCTTAGCAGTAGTTGTAACTTCGGTTGTGGTGGTAACCGTTGTCGTTACCTCAGTCGTTGTCACAGCCGTTGTTTCGTCGGTGGTCGTCGTCACGTCCGAGGAGGGGAGAGTCTGATTTGTCACAACATCTTCGCTCACAATTCCGCTGCCGTCTGTTTGCTTGTCAAAATTCACCTTAAAGCAACCGCTAAACGACATTGCCATACACGCGGCAATGGATATGGTTAACAATTTATACAATTTTGTCATAGCTTCACTTCTTAATTAATTTATATCCCTTAAATTATACCAGTTATATGCTCCGTTTTCAATATAAAAAATCGCTACAGTTTTTATTCTTTTTTGTTTAATATTCTTTAATAACAAAAAACCTCCCGTTAATTTCGGGAGGTTTTAATGTCTTACAATCAGCTTATGCCAGATATTTCTTCAAGGTCTCTCTAACAGCGCCCTCGCCTGCAATAAGGCTTACAAACATTTCTTCAATAAGCGCGTCCATCTTAAACTCGCAAAGGTTCGAACCAAAGATGTTCTTGTTTGCTAAAATTTCTTTAATCTGTCCGCAATAGCTTTCGGGCTTGCCGACTTCAATTCCCTTAAGCTTGGGCTGAAGCTCAGAAAGCAACGGGTCGCTCGAAACTGCCATTTCGTTCAGGCAATCATCAACACCCAAAAGATATCTCAACCAGCCTGCAATGGCCAGGGGGATAGCCTTAAGCTCGTCGGTTCTGCTAAGTGCGGCATAGCTCTTAATGGTTTCACCGAATCTTATTCCCACCTTCTGCGAGGTGTCTGTTGCAATTCTCTGCGGTGCGTCGGGCATGAAGGGGTTGGGAAGTCTTTCGTTTACAACCTCGTCAATAAATGCCTTGGGGCTTACAATTCCGGGGTCGGTAACAACAGGCAAGCCTTCAACATAGCCAAGTCTATCAACAAGCTTTTTAAGCTCTTCATCCTTCATTTCTTCACAAATAAGGGTGTAACCCAACAAACAGCCATATACAGCCAATGCGGTGTGCAAGGGGTTAAGACAGGTCGTAACCTTCATTCGTTCGGTCTTGTTAACGGTGTCTCTGTCAGTAAGATATACGCCTGCCTTTTCAAGCGCAGGTCTGCCGTTCGGGAACTTGTCCTCGACTACCAGATACTGCGGTCTTTCAGCGTTAACAAATGCGGCAATATAAGTGTTTTTGCTTGTTACAATAGGCGACATGCATTCAACACCTGCGTCTGCAAGCATCTTTTCAACGCTTGCGTCGGGTCTGGGTGTAATCTTGTCAATCATTGACCAGGGGAAGCTTACCAAGCTTTCATCGCTTAAATATTCAACAAAGCCTTCATCTGCATAGCCCTTGGTTACCCATGCCTTTGCAATTTCTAAAACAGCCGACTGTACCTTTTCACCGTTGTGCGAGCAGTTATCCATGCTTACAACAGCAATCGGGTATTTGCCTGCCTTATATCTTTCCAAAAGCAAAGCGCATGTAAAGCTCATTGCGTGGCGTGCCTTCTCGGGTCCGTTTTCAATGTCAGCCAAAACAAGCCCCGAAAGATTTCCTGCCATGTCCTTAATTGCATAGCCCTTTTCGGTGATGGTGTAGCTAACCATCTGCAAGCTTGGGTTTGTAAAGATCTCTTTAAATCTTGCTATTTCCTCATCGATCGAGGAATCAGCCTTCAATGATTCAACAACAGAAGCAATAACCTCGCTGTCGGTGGTGCCGTTAGCGTTAAGTGTAACGTTTAATGTAAGGTTGTCGTTCGCTCTGAATATTCTGTCAATAATCTCATAGTCAAAGGTGTCAGCGGCAATAATGCCCGTGTCAGCCAAGCCCTTGTTCAAAAGCTCCTGCTGAAGCGATGCAATAAACCCTCTGAAAATATTGCCTGCACCAAAATGCACCCACGTCGGGTTAGCCTTGGTGTTTGCGGTAACAGCTTCAATGTCAAATTCGGGCAGTTTAATACCTTTCGATTCCCATGTGTGTCTGTCTTTAATCGAGTTCAAACTAAGCTTCATAATCTATAAATCCTTTCAAAAATATTTGAAAATGCCACACAAAATTATGTTACCACATAAAACACGAATTATCAAGTGCAAATGACAGAATATATCTGACGCAATTATTGCACCACCGCCGAAAAAATAAAATTTATGTGTAACAAATCCGACCCGAAAAAACACCCTTTAGCCGTTATGCTAAAGGGTGTTTTCTATAGTCTGTCGGTTTCCACGCAAACTTACTTATCACAACACGTCCGTCGTCGTCAAATTCAACGCCGTCTGCCTCCAAAAGCTCTCGCTGGCGGTTAATCCCTCCAAAAGCAAAGGCTTTCGAAAGCTCGCCGTTCTTTGTCACAACACGGTAACAGGGGATCGTGTCTGGGTCGGGG
>JAZSPX010000246.1:0-3287 GCA_045537675.1 Candidatus Faeciplasma sp.
TTTCACCCAAAAATTTCTTGTCGCTTCCCCTTGTAACCTCAAAAAAAGTGTGCTATACTTTTAATAAATAACGACTATTTTAAAAAGGAGGAGTGTCTCCCTTTGGCGGAGGCATAATTTTAACATGGCATTGTTCAAAAAAGATATAGGAATCGACCTTGGCACCGCTAACACACTGGTGTTTGCAAAGGGCAAGGGCATCATCATCCGTGAGCCTTCGGTTGTGGCTGTTGACACAAAGACCGACGCTGTAAGATACGTCGGACAGGAAGCTAAAAACATCATCGGCCGAACCCCCGGCTCCATCCGTGCTGTGCGCCCGTTGAAGGACGGCGTTATTGCCGACTTTGACATGACGACCGCAATGCTTCAGGAGTTTATCCGCAAGGCAATCGGCAAAAACCCTTTGGTAAAGGCAAGAGTTATCATCTGCATACCCTCGGGCGTTACTGCCGTTGAAAGACGTGCAGTAAGAGAAGCTGCCGAAAGTGCAGGCGCCAAGCGTGTTTCTATCGTAGAGGAGCCTATGGCAGCAGCAATCGGTGCAGGCCTGCCAGTTGAAGAGCCTACAGGCTCGATGATAGTTGACATCGGCGGCGGCACGAGCGAGGTTGCGGTAATTTCGCTTTGCGGCGTTGTAACAAGCCGTTCCGTAAGAATGGCAGGCGACGAGTTCGACCTTTCTATCATCAACTTCATTAAAAGAAAATATAATCTTCTCATCGGTGAGCGCACTGCCGAAAGAATTAAAATTGAAATCGGCTCGGCTTACCCCACTAACGAGGATACCGAGATGGAGATTAAGGGCAGAAACCTGTTGACAGGCTTGCCCGAAAACATCACCATTTCCTCGGAAGAAATAAGAGAAGCCTTGTCCGAGCCTTTGTCCCACATTATCGAGGCTATTAAGGTGACCCTTGAACGCACCCCGCCCGAGCTTTCGGCAGATATTATCGACGCAGGCATTACCCTTGCAGGCGGCGGCGCCCAGTTAAGAGGGCTTGACTACCTTATTACCGAGGAGACGGGCATTCCCGTACATATCGCCCAGAACCCGCTTGACTGTGTTGTTGAGGGCACAGGCAAATTGCTTGAAAACATCGAAGAGCTTCACGACGTTTTGAACGGCAACGATTTTTAATTTTTGTTAACGCTTGTCCAATGCCGATGTTTTCGGCATTGGACTTTATAAACTGAAAAGGTTTGGCTTAAAAAGCCTCCCCTGTTTTAGGGGAGGTGTCGGCGCAGCCGACGGAGGGGTAAACTGCGGCGTGGTTACGAAGTAACAAGTGCCGCATTAATCGCCCGAAGGGCGACACCTTAATTTCACCGGCAGGTGAAATATCATTCGGCAAAGCCGAAATCCATTTGGCTCTGCCCAAATATCATTTCTATGCGTCCGCAAAGGGGGCGCATAGTTCAGAAAGGAGTGACCAAAGAACGTGAAGGAATTCTTTTCCTCGAAGAAATTTAAAATCATCATCTGCATTCTTGCCGTAATTGTCGGCGTAATGATTTATGCCGCCGTGTCGTCATCGACAGTTATCTCCTCGGCATTGGGCGCTGTTTTTGCGCCTGTTCAAAAGGTCACTCAAAAGGTCACCTCGTCCGTCAGCTCGGCGTTTGATATGCTTGTGAACGCCAAGGACTATTATGAAGAAAATCAATCGTTAAAAGAAAGAATTGCCGAGCTTACCGCCCAGATGGTAGACTATACCGAAACCAAGCAGGAAAACGAACACCTGCGTGAAATGGTCGCTTTAAGCGAATCGAACCCCGGCATTGAATTCAGCGAACCCTGCACGGTTATCGGCAGAACGACAAACGACGTTTACGGCTCCTTCTTCATCGACAAGGGCGAGAAGGACGGAATCAGTTATTATGACCCTGTTGTTACCGCAAACGGCCTTGTCGGCTTTGTGACCGAAGTGCAGTATACCTATTCCAAGGTCACGACCCTTCTTTCCAACGAAATTTCGTTGGGTGTTTACTGCGTAAGAACGGGCGAAACAGGTGTTATCGAGGGGAACTATGACCTCGCCTTAAACAAAACCGTCCGCATGATATACATACCTCTTGAGTGCGAAATGCAGGACGATGACATCGTTATCACCTCGGGCTATAGCGGCCTTGTGCCGAAAGGTCTTGTTGTCGGCACCGCAAGCGGAATTGAAATTGCACCCAGCGGTCTGTCGAAAAATGCGATCATCACACCGTCAATCAACGCCGACGAGCTTAAGACAGTTTATGTTATAACCGACTTCGACGGAAAGGGCTCGGGCTATGAGGAATAAAAGCGTTTACCGCCCCAAAAGGGCTAAAAAACCTCTGCCCGAGGGGGTTAAAACCGCCATTCGCTGGGTTGTTTATGCAGTTTTAGCGTTTGTCTGCTTTGCCTTTTCAACGCAAGGGGCTTCGGGCACGCCGAAAGCAATCGTTTTGTTTCCTTTGGCGTTTGCCATTGCCGTGTTCGAGGGTGAAGTGCCCTCTGCCGTAACGGGCACGGTTGCAGGCCTTTTGATCGACATCAGCGCCGATAAGCTTTTGGGCTTCACCGCATTTTTCATGTGCATAGGGTGCGGTCTGGCATCGGCTTTTTTCAGGCAGTTTCTGCGAAAAAACATTATAAATTACGAAATAATTGTAGTTGCGCTTACAGCGGCTTATCTTTACGTTGACTATTACCTGTTCTACCGAATATGGGACTATGAAGGCATTGAAAACGTGTTAAAAGCCGTGCTTCTGCCAAGCTGGTTTAAAACTTTGCTTTGGTCGCCCGTTGTATTTTTCGGCGTGTGGCTTATCGATAAGCTCACCGGCCCGTTCAGACAGCTTGTTATTGAAGAGCAGGCCGAGGGTGTAGACAGAATTTAATTCCCCTCCCCGGGGAGGGGTCAGGGGTGGGGATAGACATAGCATCGCCCGAAGGGCGATACCTTTAAATAAGTAAACAAGTGGCAGCCGATGAAAGTCATACTATTGCGGTCAAATCTGCTCATTCTCTGAAAGAGCTGGGCAGTTTCAAGTGACTTCGGCAGTCTGACGAGTCCCCGAGCCACACATTTTGTAGAAATAGCGAATTACCCTTACCAAGGCTTAGTAGAAGCATAATGTAGCTTTAGTAGCCAAGGGGCTGAGCCAAGCGGGAGGTTATGGGAGATAAGGAAGGGGCTTGGGGAGACCTTAAGAGGGAGAAGGAGGGAGGGCGATGTCGACCCTGTCTATTAATGAGTCCCTCCTTCTTCCTCTTGTGGTTTCCCCAAAACAACCAGCTCGCTCGCCTCTTA
>JAZSPX010000268.1:0-4410 GCA_045537675.1 Candidatus Faeciplasma sp.
AGTCCGCAAAAGCGGTTTTTCCATATTTCAATTCGAGTTTTACTCGAATTGAAATATTAAACGCTCTCACCTTTTTGGCAAGAGCGTTGAAATGTTTTTATTTTTATGCTACAATTACTTAGATTTAGTTTCGCCGTTAAGGGCTTTAACTCTTGACTCGCTGTTTTTAATAAGGTTTTCCATCGAGGAATAATACTTGGGATACTCCTCGGCAAGTCCTTGGGTGGTAATAACAAGCTCGTCGGCTTCGCTGACAGCGTCCTCGCCCGGGGTTACAACACCGCTGACGGCGGCGGCAACCTTTGCCTGTGCCAGACTCATTGCAGCGTCGGTCGCAGCAGGTGCCATTGTCTTGTCGATCATGAAGAAGTTCTGGTCGTTCTTGGGGTTTGCCGAGTAAACAAAGCGGAACATTTTATATACCGCAAGCATCAGGTAACCCGAAGCTTCCTTAATAATGGTTGACGAGCCGCACTTTGTAAGCATTGAGAAGAACACGTTGAGCGAGTTTAAAATGAGCTTTTTGTTAAAAGCGATCATTACCGAGCCGGGTGTTACCTTGTCGCGCTGGTTGGGGTCTTCGTCGGGCAATTCGTTTACCGAAATCGTCTTTCCCTCCGGCTCGGGGCTTCTGCCCAAAAGGTAATCGCAGGATACGTTATAATAATCGGCAGCACGCACCAAAAAGTCGAGGCCGCACTCTCTCTTTCCCTTTTCATAGTGGGATAAAAGACCCTGGGAAACGCCCAAATCCTCTGCCGCTTTTTTCTGAGAGACGTGGCGCTCCTTTCTTAACAGAGTCATTATTCTTGCAAAATCCGTACTCAACCTTTTTCACCTCTATATCTTAATCCGATAAATACCATTAATTACCGCCTACATTCGACGTATTGCTTATTATACTCCTAAATTTACTCATTGTAAAGAAAAACTTGAACATCATATTTTATGAAATTATAACCAATTTTTTGTGTATAATGTTGATTTTACGATAAATTTTGAAAGGAAAGCTTAAATTATGACAGGCTATCGAATTCATTTTATTCGCCACGCTTTAACCGAGGCTAACGAGGAAGGCCGCTACGTCGGCATAACCGAATCGCCCGTTTCTGAAAAAGGCAAGCGCGAGCTGGCACTTAAAAAGCAGCAGTTTATCTACCCTCCCGTAGATAAGGTTTATGTAAGCCCCTTAAAGCGCTGCATATCCACCGCCGCATTTTTATATCCCGAGGGGTATGCCAGAGTTGTGCCCGAGATAAGAGAGATGAACTTTGGTGACTTCGAGGGGAAGCTTGCCAAGGACATTATGAACACCCCCGAATATAAGCAGTTTTTAAAGGGCGGATTAGACAACCCTCCCCCCAACGGCGAGAGTATGAG
Source organism: Candidatus Faeciplasma sp. (assembly GCA_045537675.1). Lineage (GTDB taxonomy): Bacteria > Bacillota > Clostridia > Oscillospirales > Ruminococcaceae > Faeciplasma. The sequence goes on from JAZSPX010000268.1 coordinate 1,381, forward strand.
AAAAGTGGTTGAAAGATGCTGTGAGGGTATTCAGTTTATTATCGAGGATATGATGAAAAACGGCTATCACTCGGCGGCAGTTGTTACCCATGGCGGCATTATCATGAACATGATGTCATGCTTCGGTCTGCCGAAATATTCGCCCAACGCCTTTGCCTGCGATTTCGGCGAGGGATTTACGGTTTTGGTTACAGCACAGCTTTGGCAAACGGCAAACGCTTTTGAAATTCTTGGCGGCCTGCCCTATCAGCCCAACGATGATGAAGCTTGATTATGTTGTTACCGCCGACAGCGAGGGCAAAAGCTTAGGCGAATTTTTGCGACGCCAAGGGCTTTCACGCAGGCTGATAATCTCGCTTAAGAAAACGCATGAGGGAATGACGGTGAACGGCACCCCTCAAAAGACCATATACATTATTAAAGAGGGAGACAAGGTAAGCGTTACCCTGCCCGAGGATGAGACGGAAATTGAGCCAAACGGAAGCCTTGACGTGCCCATTGCCTTTGAAGACGAGCATATTGTGGTGTTTAACAAGCCTTCCGGCATGCCCTGTCACCCGTCAATCAAGCACCGCACCGACACGCTGGCAAACTATTTTTCGTTTTTATACCCCGATAAAACTTTTCGCTGCTTAAACCGACTTGACCGTGACACCTCGGGACTGTGCATTTGCGCCAAAGACAGCTTTTCGGCAAATGCGTTAAGCGGTAAGGTCGAAAAAGTCTATTATGCGGCGGTTTGCGGTAATATCTGCGACAGCGGCACGGTTGACGCGCCTATTGCAAGAGAGCACGAGTCTATTATTATAAGATGTGTGAGGGTTGACGGACAGCGTGCCGTTACGCACTATGAGCCTATTAAGCAGACAGAAAGCCACACCCTGCTTGAAATTAACCTTGAAACAGGCAGAACGCACCAGATAAGAGTGCATATGGCGCACATCGGTCACCCATTGGCGGGTGACGACCTTTACGGCGGCGATGCCTCGCTTGAAAGGCAGGCGTTGCATTGCGGCAGGCTTGTGTTTGCTCACCCGATAAGTGGTGAGAAGATAGCCGTTGAATGTGAACTGCCGACGGATATTATGAATTTGTTTGAATAGCCACGCCGACGTCCGAAGTCCGCCGCCCTGAAGGGGCGTGGGGGCGAAGGGTGGAGGCGGTCGGGGGCGCCCACGGCTCGGCACCGCCAAAACACTGACAAAGGAGAATTTAGCATGAAAAAAATTGCAAGCTTCAGCGTTGACCACACAAAATTCGGTGTGGGCATGTATATTTCACGAATTGACGGCGACATTGTAAGCTATGATGTGAGAATGGTAAAGCCAAACGGCGGCACCTACATTTCAAACCCGTCGCTTCACACCATCGAGCATTTGTTTGCAACGTTTGCACGCAACAGCACCCTTTCAGATAACGTTATCTACGTTGGCCCCATGGGCTGCAGAACAGGCTTCTACCTTTTAATTAGGGGGTTCGACCACGAGGCTGCAATAAACCTCACCAACGATGCGCTTGAGTTCATTTCAAAGTATGACGGCGTTATCCCCGGGTACTCCGAAATTGAGTGCGGCAACTGGCTCGAACACGACCTTGAAAGCGCAAAGCGTGACGTTCTGCCGCTGTTAGAGGTGTTAAAAGACTATTCACCCGAAAAGCTAAGCTATCCGCAGTAACTTGCAGGGCGCCCACGGCTCGGCACGGCATTCGCCACGCCGTCGCCACTCGGCGCCTTTTTTTATTTTTGTGCAATATTTTTCAGGGCTTGGTTGTATTGTTAAAAGTAAACAAAAATAAGTGCCAATTTTTGTTTGTCGGGTTTTTCCTGTTGATTTTTTTCAAAATGGTGATATAATTAAACAACCACAGTTTGTAACTGTTTTGTAACTTTTAAAAGAAAGGAGATGTGCCGAGAATGAAAAATCACCTTAAAAACTTTTTAAACGACTTGCTTTCAACCTTTGAATTCACCGGTGAAACCGTGTGGAAGCTTGGCAAAAGTATTGTTATAAAAGTAATAACACTTTTGGCTTCGGTTTTTAAAAAAATATTCGGCACCATCTTCTCGTGGCTGAAGAAAAAGCTTAAACAGCCCGTTTATGATATATACTGCTACCTTTTAACCCCGATCGCACACGCATGGGGTGCATTGGCACATTCGCACATCAACTTTAAAAAGGCAAGCAAAATCAGCTTTTGGCACGGTTTAAAATCTTTCTTTGCAGGCGTGGGCAAAATCTTCAAGGGGTTCTTCCTTGTCGGCAAATATGCGTTTAACTATATCGCCCCTGCCGTCTGCATTCTGTTTTTAGTTTCGTTGATCAAATATGCGAGCACGCTGCAATATGCCGTTTCGGTTGAATATAACGGCAACGAGCTTGGCGTAATTTCGGACGCTGCAACCTTCAATCAGGCACAGTCGCTGGCACAGGACCAGGTTACCCTAACGGGCAATAACGACGAATTTTTGGCTCGCCCGACATTTACCATTCAGATGATCGACACCACCGACGACACCGTTGATGCCGACACTTTAAGTGAGCTTATTTTAAGCGCGGGCGAGGTTGAGATAGTTTATGCCTATGGTTTTTACATTAACGGCGAGCTTTTGGGCGTTTACGACGAAGCCGAAATGACCCGTATAAGAACGGCGCTTGAAGACCACCTCGCAAAATATTACACCTCGCGCGCTTCAAACGTCGATTTTGTTGACGACGTTGTCATCTCTCAGGGCAGGTTTGTCGAATCGAACCTTGCAAACGCCGACTGGGCAGTCGAGCTTATCAACAGCGAAATGACAGTTGAGGCTTACTACGTTATCCAAAAGGGCGACTCGGTGAGCTTAATTGCCGACAAGCTTGATATAACCCGTGACGAGCTTCTTGAACACAACGAGTTTTTGAAGGACGGCACCCACACAGGCGACCTTGTTACCTATTACTATACCGAGCCTTATCTCTCGGTAAAAACCACCCGATATGAAACCTATGACCAGAATATCGAACGTCAGACGGTTTATACCTATGACGA
>JAZSPX010000036.1:0-1888 GCA_045537675.1 Candidatus Faeciplasma sp.
CGATCCCACCAAGGAAGGCTACACCTTCATTGGCTGGTCGCCCGAATTGCCCGAAACAATGCCTGCCGAAGATATTACCCTTACAGCAGTTTGGGAGCGCAAATATACCGGCTGGGCAGAGGAAGACGGAAACGTCACTTACCTTGTTGACGATGAAAAGGCTTACTTCAGCGAATGGGTAACTATTGAAGGCGAAGATTACTACTTCGACGAATCGGGTTACGTTGCAAGAGGTTTGAGCGAAGCTCCCTCTAAGGACGGCACTTACACAGGTCGCTTCATCTTCGACGAAGAAACAGGTGCTTTGTGCAAGGATATCAACGGCTTGTATGACTATGGCGCAGATACATTCTGGGCACAGAACGGCGAGCTTGTTGAAAAGAACGGCCTTATAAGAATTGTTAAGGAAGACGGAGAGGTTAACTACTACTACTTCGTTGACAACAAGGCAGTTAAGGACGACAGCATGTGGCTTAACAACATGAACGGCTTGCTGTTGCCCGAAAACGAATATACCTTCGATGAATATGGCGTTATTCTTCACGATGAGGATACCTCTAAGAATGGTATTATCGAGGAAGCTGACGGTAAGAAGTATTACTACATCGACGGTGTTAAGGCTTACATGGGCCTTATCATGATCGGTGAGGATTACTACTACATCAACTCACGCGGCGAGATGGTAAGAGATTGCACTTACTGGATCTCGAGAGTAAACGGCCTCTTGCCTGAAAAGAACTACAAGTTCGACAAGAACGGTAAGATCGTATTTGTACTTCGCGGTGACCTTGACGATGACGGAGACGTTGACAACGAAGACGCTATCTACATGCTCTATAACACCATCTTCGGTGACGGGGACTATCCTTTGAACCAGAACGGTGACTTCGACGGCAACGGAGCAGTTGATAACGAAGATGCTATCTATCTCCTTTATCACACCATTTTCGGAGCAGGGGATTATCCCTTGAGCGATTATGACGGCATACTTTAATTAACAAAAAACACCTCACTTAAAAGTGGGGTGTTTTTTCATAAATTCATAAGGCAAAATTTGGCACATTTCATATAATTCAGTGCGCTATATTGCAATAAAGGACAAACTGTGCTACAATTAACTATAATTATGTTATTATGCCCTAATTGTTTGTAAAAATAATAAGCGGCAGAAAATACCTACATTTTTAAAGAAGGGAAGAGCCTTTATGAACAACTTTGCCGGCGCAACTTTACTTATAACCGGCGGAACAGGCAGCTTTGGCAATGCAGTCCTCAACCGCTTTTTAAAGACAGATATAGCCGAAATCCGCATTTTCTCTCGTGACGAGAAGAAGCAGGACGATATGCGCCACGAGTTTGCGGCAAAAATGCCCGAGGCGGCAGATAAAATAAAGTTCTACATCGGTGATGTAAGGGACTTGGCTTCGGTAAAAAATGCAATGCACGGAGTAGATTACATCTTCCATGCGGCAGCGTTAAAACAGGTTCCTTCCTGCGAATTCTTCCCGTTAGAGGCTGTTAAGACTAACGTCTTGGGCACCGATAACGTTCTTACCGCCGCTATCGAGGAAGGGGTTAAAAGCGTCATCTGCCTTTCGACCGATAAGGCGGCTTACCCTGTGAACGCAATGGGCACCTCGAAAGCAATGATGGAAAAGGTCGTTGTTGCAAAAAGCCGCACAACCCAAAAAACTAAAATCTGTTGCACCCGTTACGGCAACGTTTTGTGCAGCCGTGGTTCGGTTGTCCCTTTGTGGATCGACCAGATTAAAGCAGGCAACCCCATAACCATTACCGACCCTAACATGACCCGCTTTGTCATGTCGCTTGAGGAGGCGGTTGACCTTGTTCTGTTCGCCTTTGAAAACGGCGAAAGCGGTGACATTCT
>JAZSPX010000228.1:0-2827 GCA_045537675.1 Candidatus Faeciplasma sp.
GTTGATCCAAACCACGTTTTCGGGCTTGGTGAGAGCGATCATTTCTTCTACCCACTTGTTAACGTTGGGGTTATTGGTTAATGTTGCCATCGCAATTTCTCCTTTTATTGTAAAAATAATTATAAACTTATTCCGAGAAAACCAAATTTCCTCATGTACAATTTTACGATTTTTTTGTCAATATGTCAAGCAAAAAAGCGGGGTTTTCACAAAGTTTTCAGAAAAGATTTTTTGTAGGCGCTGACGAATGGCGAGGCGTGGAATGCCGCGCGCCGAAGGCGCAGTGGCGTTTCGTGCCGAGCGTTGATTTGATGGCAGTTTGGAATATTTCGGTTTTGCGTAGGCAAAAGGCGCCGACGAGTGGCAGACCGCCCTTGCGAATGCAAGGAGTGGTTTGCCATGGTCGGCGCGTGACATAATTCAAGCTCCCATCAAGGTGATGAGAGCTTGAATTTAGATAAAGAACTTTTTGTTAAGTGATTCACGAAGGGGTTTGCAGATTGCTATGGTAATAATTAGCAAACCGATAACTGCGAACACCACAAACGGGTAAAGTGACCAGAAAACAAATCCGACATTATCGAACGTGAAGAACATCAGCAGCTCGATAAGTGAGAAATATGCGCCGAATGCGATGGTTGCTCCTCCCCAAATGTAAAGGTGACCCTTGCGGACATATTTAACAAGCGTTACAACCGCGGTTACAATTATTGCAAGTGCTGCTGTGATGGGAAAAGCAAAACCCAAGAACCAATTGCCCGACGTGGCAAGGTTTATATATCCCAAATAAAGAATTGCTGAAGCAAAGGCACAGGGCACAAAGATTACGGGGTTGGGGCGCTGGAACCAGAACGGCAGAAGCACAGATGTATATAAAACGATTTGTGCGCCGACCACATAGCCCGACCAGTTAATCTGACTGTTTGTCCGAAGGTCGATTAAAAGCGTTAATATGGCAGGCAAAAAGTAGAGCACTGTTATGACGAGCATTATAAGCTTGCGGTTATATTGCTTGTCTATGCTTTTAAAATCTGGGTATTTGGGTTCGGTGAGTTTTCTGTCAATATCGGGGTGGTATGCTGTTGTTTTGCAAAGAGGACAGCATGCCTCGCTGTCGGAAAGCTCTACGCCGCATTTTACACAATACATTACTTTTCACCTCTTCTCTGATTGCTTTCGAGCTTGACGTTAAGCCCGAATTTTACAAGCCTGCGGAAGAATTCTCCCTCGAGCTCGGGTTCTATTGAATTACGAATCATGTTTATATACATTTTGCCGTTGAACGAGCACACGCCGCAGTTATATGGCGCTGCCGACTGCGGTCCTAATATGAAGTCGAAGCGGTTGACAAAAGGCTTCATCTCGTTTGGCACTGAGACGTTTGCAAGGTTAGAAATCGTCAGGCATGCCGCAGAATCACCGCACGAATCGAAAATCAGCTTCATAACAAAATTCTTCAAGAACAAAGGAACGACCTTTAATATAAAGACTCTCTCGGAATTGACGTTAGTTGTGAATATTGCCTGCATGTTTTTGGGAGTGATTGAAAGCGCCATTTGGTGATGGATTATATCAACCAGCTCTTCGAAGGTGTATTCACCCATTCTCGGGTCTACACCTATGTTAACGGTCATGACGAAGTTGCGCATGGTTTTGCTGCCGTAGAGCTTACGCAGATTAACGGGGATGTGAATTTTTACGGGGCGGTGCTTTTTGGGGTTGGCTACTCGTCTGTTCTGAATGCTGATAACAGAGTCTATCATTACAGCGGTTAAAAATGCAGTTACGGTTACACCGTATTTATGTGCAAGTTCGATGACCTTATCGGCTTCAACAATACCGCAGGTGAGGTTTAAAAAGCCGTCTTTTTCGGGAGTGCCGAGAATTTTAAACGCCTTACCCTCGTTACGGTTGAAGGAAACGTTGCCTGTGTTTTTAAGGAAGCTGTCTTCAAGCTCCTCTTCGGTGGCAAGGGCATATCTGTCAAGTACGCCGTTGGTGTTTGAAACCGTGACGTTATACTTTTGCGTAATATATTCGGCGACAAGGCTTTTTAAGAACACCAGTCCTCCCGTACCGTCGGTAACGGCGTGGAAGAATTCAACCGCAATTCGGTTTTTATAATAAAGCGCACGGATAGCACACTTTCTGACATCATCGAACGGGCGGCGCATTAAAGGCTGATAACCGTCGGGAATGACGTTTGGTGCCTTTTCAACCTCCTCTAAATAATACCAGAACATTCCCCTTCTCAGTCTTGTTGCGACCGAGGGGAAGCGGCGGAGCGTTACCTCTAACGCTGACTGCAAAACGGCGGGGTCTACGTCTTCTGTAAGCTCTGCCGATAGGCGGAACACGTTGTACCAGCCCTTGCGTTTTGAGGCAGGGAAAATTTTAGCGGCATTATCAAGTCTCAGCCAACGGCGCCTGCTTTCGGGCAAGCGGCTTGCAATGAATTCACCGATTTTTGCAAAGTGGCGCTTATGTTCTTTTAAGCCATAGAGCAAAAATGCGTGCCACATTTTTGGCTCGACAATAAGTTCACACTTGCAGCCGCACCTGATGAGCTTTTCAAACATTCTTACCGAGTCATCAAGCATTACTTCGTCTCCGCCGACGAAGATAAGGGACGGAGGGAATTTGGCATCACCCTCGTAAAAAAGGGACAATACAAAAAAATTCATGGGCTCGTCGGTATAAGAATCGGCAAAGAACTGAAGTGCATCTATGGTCATTGAGGGGTCGTTTTCGATATTTGTTTCAAACGACCTGCCCGACTGAGTCAAGTCAGTCCACGGAGAGATTGCAATTATGGCTGCAGGCATTG
>JAZSPX010000112.1:0-5234 GCA_045537675.1 Candidatus Faeciplasma sp.
CTGCATGAAGCTCTTCGGTAAGCCCGAATTCGTCAAGACCTGTTACGTTCTTATCCAAAGCCTCTAATACAGAGGATGAGAACTTATAGGGGCTTGCAGTAGAAGCGATTACAGTGGGTGTGGTGTCCCCTGTTTTTGCAACGTACTTAGTATATACGCTGTAAGCAACAGCAGTATGTGTATCAATGGTGTAGGAGTATTTATCGAACACTTCTTTAATTGTTGCCTTGGTTTCTTCATCGTCACAGTAATCAGCAAAGAAGTGCTTATCAAGTCTTGATTTCACGCTGTTGCAAACTTCAAACCTGCCGGTCTTAGCAAGCTCGGAATAGAGCTTACTTACAATCTTATCGCTGCCGCGAAGATGGTAGATAAGTCTTTCAAGGTTCGAAGAAATCAAAATATCCATCGAAGGAGAAATTGTTGTATAGAACTGACGGTTTCTGTCATATACACCTGTATTGATAAAGTCGGTAAGAACATTATTGGCATTCGATGCACAGATGAGCTTGTTTATCGGCACGCCCATTCTCTTTGCATAATATGCAGCAAGAATGTTACCAAAGTTACCTGTGGGAACGACAATATTGATTTCGCTGCCTAATTCAATTTTGTTTTCTTTAACAAGGTTTGTATAGGAATATACATAGTAAACGATCTGAGGGAGAAGTCTGCCCCAGTTTATGGAGTTGGCGCTCGAGAACATAAGGCCGTTATCGGCAAGCTTTTCAGCAACTTCGGGGTCGGTAAAGATCTTCTTAACGCCTGTCTGCGCATCATCGAAGTTGCCCTTGATTGCACAAACGCTTACGTTACCGCCTTCCTGGGTAACCATCTGAAGCTTTTGCATTGCGCTTACGCCGTCTTCGGGGTAGAATACCATAATCTTGGTACCTTCAACGTCCTTAAAGCCTTCCAAAGCGGCTTTACCGGTATCGCCGGATGTTGCAACCAGAATTACAACTTCCTTATCGATTCCAACCTTTTTAACAGAGGTTGTTAAGAGGTAAGGCAAAATCTGCAAAGCAACGTCTTTAAAAGCACAAGTTGGGCCGTGCCAAAGCTCCATGATATATCCTAAGCCTTCAAGGTCTGCGTAGGATACAACTTCATCGGTATCAAAAGTTCCGACATATGCGCCGTTAACACATTTTGCAATTTCTTCGTCCGTAAAATCGGTCAAGTACTTCTTCAAAACATAAGAGGCAACCTCGTTATAAGTCTTGCTTACAAGGTTTTTAAGGTCTCTTTTGTTGATCCTGGGAATTTCACAGGGAATGAACAGTCCGCCCTCTTTAGAAATGCCCTGAGCTATTGCTTTCGAGGATTCAACCTGTAACAGCTCGTTTCGTGTACTTTTATAAAACATGGTTTTATGCTCCTTTCGGTTTACGCTTCACGCCGTAAACGCACGTTGTATGTATTTAAAATCGGTGACGATACCGTTATCAACCTCGACAATTGCGACGTCAAAAACGCAGTTACACTCGATTTCAAATTTGCTAAGAAATATTTGTGCTGTGCGCACAATGTGTTTTATCTTTGTCTGGGTTATCGCTTTGTCGCCTGTTTCCAAGGGTGATCTCTTGCGTGCCTTAACCTCGACAAAATGTATCAGTTCGCCTTTTTTAGCGATTATATCAATCTCTCCGCCGCGAACGGTGAAATTGCGGGCTAAAATCTCGCAGCCTTTTTCAAGCAGGAAGTTTGCGGTATACTCCTCGCCGATGTTGCCGATTTCTTTATTTGTCATCACTTTTCACCAAGATTTTTTAAAAAACTCGGGCGGTGAACTTCGCTTATGCCGTGTTTTTTAAGCATTTCATAATGAAGCTTTGTGCCATAGCCCTTGTGCTTTGAAAACTGGTACTGAGGGTATTTATCGTCAATTTCACGCATATATCTGTCTCTTGCTACCTTGGCTAAAATTGATGCCGCGGCTATTGACTGCGATGTAGCATCGCCCTTAACGACAGCACACGATTTGCAAGGCAAGTCGGGGGTTTTGTTGCCATCAATCAAAGCAATTTCAGCTTCTAACCCCAAGCCTTCATAGGCACGCTTCATTGCAAGCATTGCGGCATTTAAGATGTTAAACTCTTCAATTTCTTTAACGCTTGCTGTTGCGATGCAATAAGCCTTTGCCTTTGAAACTATTTCATCATAAAGCTTTTCACGCTTTTTTTCAGAAAGCTTCTTCGAGTCGTTTATGCCTTCGATAACTGTGTCATCATCAAAAATAACTGCGGCGGCATAAACATCGCCGGCTAAAGGTCCTCTCCCCGCTTCATCAATTCCGCAAATAACGGGAAAGCGTGTTCTTATCTCTTTGTCATATTCAAATAGCGTCATCATTGTCTCGATGCCTCCGGAAGCTCTAAAGAGATCCGTCCAAGCCTGCCGCTTCTGAATTCATCAATTAAAATAATTGCAGCTCTTTCAGTGTTTATCTCGCCACCGGAAACAAGGAATCCTCTGCGTCTGCCGATTTTTTCTAACACCTCATAGTCGGTGTCTTCATCGGTTACATCAACGTTATATCTTTCCTTAAAAGCATCGCAAGATACGGTTCTGAGCTTTCTGATAAAGAAGCAAGCCAAAGATTCCATATCCATAATATCGTCCTTAACTGCACCTGTGAATGCCAAAGAAAGACCTACGTCCTGATCCTCGAACTTGGGCCACAAAACACCTGGCATATCCAAAAGCTCAACGTCGTTGGCAAGGGTTACCCACTGCTTGCCACGGGTTACACCCGGTCTGTCCTCTACCTTGGCACGCTTTGAGCCTGCAAGGCGGTTGATAAGCGAGGATTTGCCAACGTTTGGTATGCCAACGATCATAACTCTAACAGGTCTGCCGACCATGCCTTTAGCTGTCCACTTGGCAATCTCGTCTTTCAAAACCTCTTTTACAAGAGGGATAACGCGGTTAATATTCTTGCCGCTTTTGCAGTCGGTTGCAATGGCAGGTATCCCCTGCCTTTTATAATAATCAATCCAGCGTGAGGTTACGGTTTCGTTCGCAGCATCGCTTTTGTTAAGCAAAACAATTCTCGGTTTGCGTCCCACAAGCCTATCCATCTCGGGGTTTCGCGATGAATAAGGAATTCGAGAGTCGGTCACTTCGATAACAGCGTCAACAAGTCGCAAGCTGTCGGTCATCAATCGGCGGGTTTTCGCCATATGGCCGGGAAACCACTGAATATTTATTTCACGGTCTATTTTAATCAAATCCTTTCGAGCGTTACACTCTTATTTTACAGTACCGAACTTATCTAACGGGAAAACTCTTAAAACTACTTTACCTAAAATATCTTCTCTGTCAATAAATCTGACAGCAGGGTCGCGAGAGTCTCGGGAGCCCTGACGGTTATCGCCCATTGCAAAATATTTACCCTCGGGTACGGTTACGGGATATTCAAAGCCGAGTTCATCGTTGATAGTAAGATTTTTGATATAAGGCTCGTCTAAAAGAACGCCGTCAACATAAACCTCGCCCTTAGAGAAGTCGATATCAACAGTTTGCCCTTCGCAAGCAATAATTCTCTTTACAATTACTTCATTCAAACCTTCACAGTTTGCCGAGATAATGTCGCCGTTCTTGGGCTGATAGAACAAGCTCCACAAAATCAAGAAGTCTTTATCGTGAAGAGTGTTAGACATTGATTCGCCCGAAACAACAGCAGTTCGGCAGATAAACGTGAAGATTAATACAACAAAAATAAAGGTTACGGCCAAAGATTTAAGCCAATCAAGAAATTCATCGAAAAAGTTTGTTTTCTTTGCAGGTTTTTCTTTTTTATTCATAACAGCTAACGCTCCTTTATAAACACAAACATTCATTTTATTGTAGCAAATATCACTTTAAATTGCAAGAGCAAATTATTTATAAAAAGAAAAAGAAGAGCCAAAAAATTGACTCTTCTTTGCGAACAAACTTATCTGATTGCGTCCTTAGTCTTAGCTGCCTTACCAACTCTGTCTCTGAGGTAGTAGAGCTTAGCTCTTCTAACCTTAGCGAGTCTTACAACTTCAACCTTTTCAACAACGGGAGAATGGAGCGGGAATACTCTTTCAACGCCGCAGCCGTGTGCAACACGTCTAACAGTGAAAGTCTCGCTTACGCCACCGTGCTTCTTAGCAATTACTGTTCCTTCGAACATCTGAATTCTGGACTTGTCGCCTTCCTGAATTCTTACGGATACTCTTACAGTGTCACCAATGTTGAACTGAGGGATATCCTTCTTCAAACTTGAGTTTGCAATGATTTTTAAAGCGTCCACTTTAAAACTCCTCCTTAAAAATTTCAGACATTCATACACTCCTGTCGGCGCTTGACCGCTTACGAAGTCAGAGGACTATCCGCTTTAATGTTTCCATTAAACCCCATCACGCTCGGAGAACATGACGGACTCAAATGCCTTAATATTATATCACAACGGTATATTCATTGCAATAGTTAATTAGATAAAATTGTTACCTTCCTCATCAAGAATTTTTGTTCTGTTTGCACATATCTTATCAAATTCCTTGCCATAGAAGGATTCAAATGCGGCAGTTACTGCAACGATGTTAAGCGACTGTTTAATTCCCGAGGGTAGTCTGAAATCAACCTCGAAGCAACCGTCGGTAATGCGTGTTTCAAGCACGTTTATATTGGGCTTGATGTCTTTTGTAACGATAGTCTTTTTGCAGTTCACCTTTGCACGCTTTTCGATCAATATACTCTCCTGTCCCATGAATCTTTCAAACGCGAGATTAACTTCTTCTGCTGAATCTTCGGTCACAAATTTAACTGTATACCCACTTGCGCCGATTGCAATGTGAGGCATTTTAGGTTCATAAACCGAGACGATTTCAAGACCTGTGGGCAAAACCTCGTTAAGGCGGGTTTTGATTTCTTCATAATCGGGCTTGCCCGAGGACATATCTATTCCAAAGTCCATCATTTCACATTCGCTTGAAACTCCAAGTGAAAGCGGCAACGGGAACATGAGATAGATATGAGGGTTATAGCCTTTTGTGAACCAAACGGGCAATTTTGAACGTTTAAAAGTGCGCTGCATAACACGCATTAAATCAAGATGGGAAATATATATTGCTCTGTCCGTCTTTTTAAATACGGCTCTTATATCGTAATAATCTTTAACCACAATATGTACCTCCGCATTCTTTTTTCATGCCGCAGCCTGCACATTTCTCGGCACAGTTGGGTGTTGTTTCGCCACGGTG
>JAZSPX010000026.1:0-3642 GCA_045537675.1 Candidatus Faeciplasma sp.
GACAAAGCTTGTTAAGGTTTTCCGCAAGTTTGCTTCCCCTGCAATGGGCGCATGCTGGAACGTAAGAGAAACCTATTTTAACGCAAAGGAATCTGCCGAGGATACCATTACAAACCTTGGCGCATATATTGGTTATGTCCGATTGGGCGATATGAAGGACGGCAAGAACGTCCTTATCGGCGAGGGTGATCTGCCCGTTGGCGAGGTTTTGGACGCTTTGCGTTCACTTAATTTCGACGGTGCGTGCGAGTGCGCATGGAATGACGAAATAAAAGACCCCGACATTGTTTTAACCCACTTTGCAAGCTTTGTTGAAAGAAAAACAAGCCAAAGCAAGCCTAAGGCGTCACTTCAGTACAACCGTTCAAAAACAGGCACCTTCCCGTGGAAGAAGTATGAGCTTTTGGATAAGACCTTCTCTCAGGTTTTAGACGTCGTTGCCGACACCTACCCCGACCAGTATGCTTTTAAATATACAACCTTAGACTATACCAGAACTTATTCCCAGTTCAGACGTGACGTAGACCGTGTTGCCGCCGCCCTTATTTCATTGGGCGTTGAACCCGGCCACCACGTATCGATCTGGGCAACAAACATTCCCCAGTGGTTCTTGACCTTCTGGGCTGCAACAAAAATCGGTGCAGTTTTGGTAACCGTTAACACCGCCTATAAAATTCACGAGGCTGAATACCTCTTCCGCCAGTCGGATACACACACCTTGGTAATGATAGACTCCTGCAAGGACTCGAACTATAAAGAGATTATGGAGGAGCTTTGCCCCGAGCTTAAAAGCACCAAGCCCGGCGACCCGCTTTATTCAAAAGCCTTGCCTTTCTTAAGAAACGTTATTACCGTTGGCTTTGAAATGGAAGGTGCCCTCACATGGGAAAAGATGCTTGAGCGTGCCGATATGGTTCCGCTCGAGGAAGTAAGACGCCGTGCCGCAGCCGTTAAGCCGGACGACGTTGCAAACATGCAATATACCTCGGGTACAACAGGCTTCCCCAAGGGCGTTATGCTCACACACTCGAACATCATCAACAACGGCAAGACCATCGGTGACAGAATGGACCTTTCTACTGCCGACAGAATGATGATTCAGGTGCCGATGTTCCACTGCTTTGGCATGGTGCTTTCCATGACCTCGATGATGACGCACGGCGGCACACTTTGCCCCATGCCCTACTTCTCGCCCAAGTCGTCGCTTGCCTGTGTCAACGACGAGCATATAACCTGCTTCAACGGCGTACCAACAATGTTTATTGCAATGTTCGGACACGAGGATTTTGCAAAGACCGACTTCTCTTATATGAGAACGGGCATTATGGCAGGTGCTAACTGCCCCGCAGACCTTATGAGACGCGCCGCAGACGAGATGAACATGCGCGAGATAATCTCGGTATACGGCCAGACAGAAGCGTCTCCCGGCTGCACGATGGGCGAGGTCAACGAAGATTTGTGGCACCGTGTTGAAACCGTTGGCTCTGCTTTCCCGGGTGTTGAATGCAAGATCATCGACCCCGAAACAGGCGAAGAATTGCCCGACGGCGAAAACGGCGAATTCGTGGCACGCGGCTTCAACATCATGAAGGGTTATTACAAAATGCCCAGAGCGACAGCTCAGGCTATTGACAAAGAAGGCTGGCTCCATTCGGGCGACATTGCCTGCAGAACAGAGGACGGTTATTACAAGATAACGGGCAGACTTAAGGATATGATCATCCGCGGCGGCGAAAACCTCTACCCCAGAGAGATTGAGGAGTTCTATCTCACTCACCCCAAGGTCAGTGACGTTCAGGTCGTCGGTGTGCCCGATAAGCGCTATGGCGAAGAAGCCTGCGCTTGGATAATCCTTAAAGACGGCGAAGAAGCAACCATCGAGGACATGGTCGAATATGGCAACGCAAACATGGCACGCCACAAGGTGCCCAGATACTTCATCTTCACCAAGACCTTCCCGATGAATGCCGCAGGCAAGATCTTGAAGTATAAGATGCGCGAGGAATCGGTAGCCGTTTTAGGCATTGAAAAATAATAAGGAATGATTGAAAATGCAGCATATAATTGACTGTCACTGCCACGTTTACCCCGATAAGATTGCGGCAAAGGCTGCCGATGCTATCGGTGAGTTTTACTCGATTGAAATGAACTATGACGGCAGAATTGACACCATGGTGGCAGATGCTGAAAAAGCAGGCATTACCCACAGCTTGATCTTCTCGGTGGCAACAAAGCCCAGCCAGACACGCTCGATTAACGAGTTTATTGCAAGAACTGTGGCTTCTGACCCTAAAAGATTTACCGGCCTTGGCACCCTTCACCCCGAAAGCGAGGACTTGGCAGGCGACGTCGAGCATTTAATGTCGCTTGGATTAAAGGGCGTAAAGCTTCACCCCGATATTCAAGGGTTTAAGATCGACGACTACCGTTGCCTTAAAATTTACGAGCTTTGCGAGGAAAAGGGCTTGCCTGTACTCTTCCACACGGGTGACCGCAGATATGACTACTCTAACCCCAACAGAATCAAGCCGATTTTGGAAATTTACAAGAACCTAACCGTTATCGGCGCCCATTTGGGAGGGTATTCGATGTGGGAGGAAGCAGTTAACGAGCTTTCGGGTTATGAAAACTTTTATGTCGACTGTTCCTCGAGTCTTGCTTTTCTGACAAGCGAAAAAGCCACCGAGCTTATCCGCTGTTACGGTGCGCAAAAGGTTATTTTCGGCACCGACTATCCCATGTGGGATATCTGCGACGAGATGGACAGATTTTCCCGCCTTGGCCTGACCGACGAGGAAAGAGAGCTTATATTGTATAAAAACGCACAAAAGCTTTTTGAAATTGGCCTTAATTGTGTTTAAAATGATGGTTGACATCGGCGGTTTAATCTGTTAAAATATCAACATACATCACACTAAAGTATAAAAGCTGTGACGAAGACGGAAATGTCGCAAAAATATTTCTCAGCGAGTCGGGCCCGGTGCAAGCCGACAGATATTTGACACTTCCCATCACTTCCGAGCTGAAGATCCGAGCGTAATATCGTGTAGGGTTTTTCGTGACTGCTGCGTTAATGCATATGGCTTGTTAGAGCCTGAGTGGCGTGAACACACGCAATTTGAGTGGTACCGCGGGTATGATTTTATCAGCTCGTCTCAAGAAGATTGAGGCGAGCTGTTTTATTTTTTTATCTTCACGAAAGGAGTAATGCAAAATGACAACCAACAACCAGACATCTACACAGCTTATGGAGATTGCTTCACGAATTAAAGAGCTGCGCGAGATTATGGGCTGGACTACCTTTGAAATGGCAGAAAAGACCGAAGTGAGCGAAGAAGCATATGTGACTTATGAAAATGCAGGCGCAGACCTGCCGTTCAGCTTCATTCACAAGTGTGCGCTTGCTTTTAACGTAGACTTGACTGACCTTTTGGAAGGTAACAACCAGGCACGTCTTTCAACATATACCGTAACCCGCAAGGGCAAGGGTCAGAAGACCGCCAAGGAGGAAGGCATTGACATTGCAAATCTTGCTCCTAAATTCCGTGACAAGATAGCAGAGCCTTATTGGGTTAAGTATGAATATTCGGCAAAGCAGCAGAACCAGCCCATTCAGCTTGACACCCACTCGGGTCAGGAATT
>JAZSPX010000200.1:0-2066 GCA_045537675.1 Candidatus Faeciplasma sp.
GGCAACAATACCTGTTATAAATGCAGGCGACGGCGGCCACAACCACCCCACACAAACACTTGCCGACCTTTTGACAATTAAAAAAGAAACAGGCAGACTTAACGATTTAACAGTTGGTTTGTGCGGCGACTTGAAATATGGCAGAACTGTTCACTCGCTTATTTCGGCACTTTCAAGATATGAGGGTATAAACATCGTCCTCATCTCACCCAAGGAGCTTAGAATTCCCGACTACGTCAAGGCAGACGTTCTGGACAAGTGCGATATGAACTATCAGGAAACCGAAGGTTTGGAAGAAGCCCTCCCCTCGCTTGACGTTTTATATATGACAAGAATTCAAAGGGAGAGATTTTCGGACCCCGAGGAGTATGAACGCTTGAAGGATTCTTATATTTTAACCCTTGACAAGCTTGAATGTGCAAAGAAAGAGCTTTGCATTATGCACCCCCTGCCCCGAGTAAACGAGATTTCGGTTAAGGTTGACGACGACCCGAGAGCATGCTATTTCAAGCAGGCTAAGAACGGCATGTATATGCGCATGGCTTTGATTTTAAAGCTTTTGGGCTATATGGGCGAGGTTGGCGAGGACGCAGAACCCGACACCTTCGAGTCGGACAACCTCAGATGCCAGAACCCCAAGTGCATAACCCTTACCGAGCAGGAAATTGCCCACGTATTTAAAAAGTGCGACGACGGAAGCGTCAGATGCATTTATTGTGAAAACAAGGTTGAATAATAAAAAAGCTACCGAAAATCGGTAGCTTTTTTATTTTAAACAACTATTTGCGATAGCTGATTATTCAGCTTCAACGGTCTCAACAGTTTCAACAGTTTCTGTCGCGTTCTTAGCCTTCAGATCTTCATAGAAAGCAGTGTTTGCAGCCTGCATGTAAGGCATTACCCAAATCAAAAGAATGCCGAAGGTAAGCATACTCAATAACATCCAGCCAAAGAAGCTGAAGTGCAAGCAGAAAAGTCTCCACTTATTGCCGTTCATCATTGCGATAGAAGCCTTTCTTGCTTCGTCCTGAGTCATTGTGGGGTTGTCAGCAAGAATGTAAGTGCTCATTGCATAGGCATAGGTTTTGATAATACCGGGAATAACAAAGAGCAAGGACCAGAGCATTACGAAAATGCTGTTAAGCAAAACCAAAAGGAACGACTGTAAGAAGCATTTGTTAAAACCTTCGAACAAAATGGGGAAGTCAGGTCTGTTCCCTCTCATAAGGTTCATAAATGCAAGAACGAGGCCGATATATAAGGGGCCCTGCAAAACAAGAACTGCAACAAAACCAACAGCGGGAATTGCAGAAAGAGCACCGATGATAAGCGAATAAATAAGAGTAATACCAATCATGATTCCCCAGTTGCCCTTTAATGCAGCCCAGGCTTTTTGTCTGTAATCTTTTGCTTTCATAGTTATTTCTCCTTTCAAAAATTATAAAAACTTCAACCATTTAATTGGCTAAATTAATTTTAACATATTTTCGACATTTTTACAATAGTTTTTGCATGTTTTTCTAAGCACTGGCATAATCCCCTCATTGACACCATGCCCCTGTGGGGTGTATACTTTAGGTGGACATGCATTAAATGTTTTTAATGAAAGGATGTTACCGAATGGCAAAGGCACCGCTTAAAATTATTGATATAGACCCTTATTTAGCACCGTTTGAAAGTGACCTTAACCTTAGAATGCAAAACTATCGCCGCAAGAAGAAAGAGCTTGCAGGCGGCGGAAAAATTTCGGACTTTGCAAACGGACACAGATATTTCGGCTTCCACAAAATGCAGGACGGCTGGGTTTACCGCGAATGGGCACCTGCCGCCGATGAAATGTATTTAACAGGCGACTTTAACGGCTGGAACACAAGAGCTAACCCCATGACCCGCCTTGATAACGGCGTGTTTGAAATTGTGTTAGAAGGGGCTGACGCCCTTAAAGTTGGCGAAAAGGTACAGGCGGTTGTCATTCATGGCGGCGAGGAGTTAAGAAGAATACCCACCTATGCCAAGCGCGTTGTGCAAGACCCTGTAACCTATCTTTGGTGCGCTGAAATTGACGA
>JAZSPX010000123.1:0-5203 GCA_045537675.1 Candidatus Faeciplasma sp.
GCTTTTTCGTTTCCTCGAACTGGCGCAAAAAGCTATCCTTGGGGTTGCCTGCAAACTCGCCCGACAAAGAGTGCGAGCAGTAAGTGCAGCCGCCAACGCCGCAGGTGCCGTCTCGGTTAGGGCAGCCAAGCCCTGCGTTCAGCGGAATTTTAACAACCTTTTTGCCAAAGCGCCTCTTATACTCCCAATCGACGGTGTGAAAGCGCTTGTTCGTATCCGAATAGGGGAAGGGGTTATTCATCTTCTTCGCCTGCGTTTTCGTTGTCAGAGGGTTGTTCGTCCTCGTCCACCTCTTCATCCTCGTCGGTAATAACGTCCTCGCCGTTAATTTCCTCGTCATCTTCGGGGCCAAGGGTTATCTCGGGCTCTTCGGTTTCTTCGGTTGCTTCGGTGCGGCTTCCGTTCACACGCACGGTGGTCTCAACGGTGGTTTCACTTAAATATTCGCCATAGCAATAAGCGATCATGTCGCTGTAATAAATCTTCGCCCAGCCGTCAGACCTCAGCTCGATAACGTTAACCTCATCGTTTGCAATGAAGTAGCCCAAAATCATCGAATCGGTCGAGGGTTCAAGCCTTATGTTAACCGTTGCCGAAGCGTAAAGAACGTAAGTGTCGGGTATCGTTGCTTCGGTCGTAGTGGTTGTGGGTGTTTCTGTCGTGGTGGGAGGAGTAGTGGTGGTTTCCTCGGTGGTTGTGGTTGCCTCGGTCGTGGTTACCAAAGGCTCGGTAACCTCGGGCAGAATAACTTCAGGCAGGTCGGGCTCGATAGGCTCGGGTTCTTCGGGCTTACCCTCAACAAATCCAAGCCATGCACCAATGCGCTGAATGCCCTCTTTAAAAGGCAGGGTTTCGTGATAAATTTCGTCAAGCTGGTTGGTGTAGCTGCCGTCAACCAAGGTGTTAAGGCTGAAGTTATAGACAAACATTTCTTCAATGTCCCCGCGAGAGACAAAAGCAAAGCTGAGCGCCGCAATCACGATTATTACAAGGGGCAAAGCAAGGCTTAAAAAGTTGAACTTGTCTGCCTTCGATTCTCTTGACAGCTCCTGCAAAAGCTTGTCGGCATCGTGCGAGCTTTTGCTTGCCGCACGGGTATATTTAATATCGAACTCGTCACCCTTAACGCCGATTTCAAACTTGGGCACTTCGGGCTCTTTAACCTCTTGCACGGGGGCTTTGGTTTCAGCCAGCGGCATTGGGGGAGGGGTAACGTTCAGCTTCTTTTTCTTTTTTGCCACGGCACTCATCTCCTTTCATTATTAATAATTATATTGCGCTTACCATTGCAACGGTGGATAAAATCAAAAGCAAGGTGGCGGCAACTGCGCCCAAGCATCTGAAAGCGGAATATGCCTTGTCGCCCGACGCCATCTTCTCACGAATAAACATATAGCACCATTTATAAATGGGCGTAATGCTTATTAAGCCCAAGGCAAGCCAGAAGATCGAGCGCATAACCTCGGAATATAAAGCGTAGGAAATATCGAATTCATAGGCGTTTTTGTTAAGCGAGGCGATAAATGTGCCCACACCCTCGACCGAGCCGGTTGCCAAAAGCAGATAGCCCAAAACAAGAACGATGAACGCAATAACACCGTCGGCAAAGGTTTTGGTGCCGCTAAGGTTTTCAAGCAGCATCATTAAAAGCAGAAGCCCCAAGAATGCGCACACGCCCGAGCCTGCACCAAAGCATACGCCCACGATTATTGAAGCCAACACCAAGCCCCAAGCGGCATTTTTGCCCTTGGTTAAATATTTTCTGATGATAACTGCGCCGCCCTCGTAAAAATCGGCAACGTGGCGGGTTATAGTGCTTCTTAAGCCAATGCTTGCAACCTCGTTTTCAAGCGAAATACCGCCCATGAGCGAAAGCCCGTGAGACATCTCGCAAAAGCCTGCAAACAAAATGTAAATTTCAACAGCCGATGCCAAAACACCGATAAGGCTGTTCATCCAAGGGGTCGATTCGGCAAACAAAGCCGCCTGACGCACACGTTCAAAGGCAAAGCCCAGAACGGTAACACGCGCAAGCCCGAAGATGAAGCCTTCCATTCCACCTGCCATTTTTGCAAGGCTTAAACGGCGCGATTTAATGTTTTCTTTAACCGATGAATATTCGCACATGGGCGAAATGAGCATGAATTCATAGGACATCAAATAAACCGCAATATTCAAAAAGTCGGTTTCGGCGTTGCCGGTGTTTTTAACTTCGTTTAAGTAAACCAAGCTTCTTGCCGCAAAAAGCATGAAGCCGACGGCGCACACCCAGCCCGAAAGCGAGTTATCCTTTGCAAGCGACAGAACGCACACCAAAGAGAACACCAAAGCACACCCTGCGCCCAAAACGTGCACAGGCTTTGAATATTCCTTCTTTAAAATTCTGCCCGAAAGATAAACCACGAATACAGGCAAAACGATAAGAGCATAATATAGCTGTCTGCCCCAGCACAAAAAAACAAGCGAGGCAATTAAAACTGCAATATTTCTCTCCCACGGCTCACGTAACATGAACATTAAAGCCAGCATTACAGGCAAAAACGCAAAAACAAACAAAATGTCGGTATAGAGCATGAGTTAGCCCCTTTCATCTATATAAACATGGATTTTTTAGCTTTATTTTTGCCAATTATATCACATGAAAGCCGTTTTAGCAAGGTAAACACCAAACTTACCGCCCCAAACCTCAAAAAATTCTGCTTTTTTTCATGCAGTTTTCACACAGCAATTTATAATAAGATTTGTAAATTACAAAAGACCTTAACAAAACAACCGTCTTTTTGTTGCTATATATTCCTTTTTCGGAGGACGCACTATGTCAGATTTTAACGATATCAACAACTTGAATAACACCGACGGAAACGAGAACAGCTCGCCTGTCGACGTTACCTATGAAGAGGTTAAGGAGGAAGAGGTGACTTTCACCCCTGAAGAAACTGCGGTCGAAGAGCCTGTGGTTGAAGAACCCGTTGCCGAAGCAAAGCCTGCTTATGAGCATTCGGGTGCATCGTCTTACCAGTACGACGGCTCCGGTTCAGCTCCCTCTCCTTATTATGCTAATTCAAACGAATACGTATACGCACCCGAACAGACCAAAAAGTCATCGGGCAAGGGCGGAAAGATTGCGCTTGCATTGATTGCGATCGCTTTGGGCATTTTTGTTGTGGCAGTAAGCTCTATCAGCGCATTTATTGCCGTTACAGGCTTCGACCCCACCGCACAGATTGAAATTCCACAGGACCGCCCCGCGCGTGACCCTCATAAAGAAGAAAACCTCCCCGGTGTTGACGTTCCCGGCGAAGACGACCCCATCGTTTCAGAGGTTGAGGAGGACGAAGAAGACACCGCCGACACAACCCCTGTTACCTCTAACCCCGACAGAAGCTACCCCACGCTTGAACAGCTTGCTTCTCCCACAGATGCTTTGGGATTGCCCGACATTTACGACAAGGTTTCTCCCTCGGTAGTGGGTGTTTCCTGCACCTTGCCCCGCGCAACAGCAACAGGCACGGGCATTATCATCAGCGCTGACGGTTATATTTTAACCAACGCCCACGTTGTCGAGGATGCAGAAAAAGTCATCATCATCGACAGCGAAATGAACGAATATGACGCTGAGATCATCGGCGCAGACACACAGACAGATATTGCTGTTTTAAAAATCGAAGCCGAAGATCTTCCTGCATGTGAATTCGGCGTTTCAAGCGATTTAAGAATAGGCGAATTGGCAGTTGCAATCGGCAACCCCCTGGGCTTTGAGCTTTACGGCACCATGACAAGCGGTATCATTTCGGGTCTTAACCGCACCATTACCATCGGTGAAAACGAAATGACCCTTATTCAGACAAACGCATCCATCAACAGCGGTAACTCGGGCGGCCCGTTAATCGACGCTTACGGCAGAGTTATCGGCATCACCTCGGCTAAGGTTGCCTCTACCTACGGCGAGGGTCTGGGCTTTGCAATTCCCATCGATGAAGCCTTGCCCATCGTCAATGACCTTATTCAGCACGGTTACGTAACCGGCAGACCGATGATAGGCATCTCGGGCGAGGATATAACAAGCATCATGTCAATGTATTACCGCCTGCCCGAGGGTGTTTACGTCCGCTTTGTAACTCCCGACTCGGCTGCTGACAAGGCAGGCCTTAAAGCAGGCGACATCATCATCGGCATTCAGGGCGAGACCATTACCACCATGGATGAGCTTAACAACATTAAAAACCAATATACCGCCGGCGACACGATTACTCTTACCGTTTACCGCGACGGCACCAACATGGAAGTTGACCTTACTTTAGACGAGGCAACCACCAACGAATAAACAAAGGCTATGGGCGCCTGCAAAAGCAAAGCCCCGACCAAACATCAACAAGGCGGCGCTTCTCCACCAAATAACGTTGTGAAATTTCTCCTCTTTCCAACAGTGTGCCGCCTTTTGATTCATATTTTCCCTTTCTTGAAGGCTTTTTGCCTTCCGGTGTGCGAGGCCAGAGGACTTTCGGCTTTGGCTTCGCACGTCCCACTCTTTCAACAATTCCACAATGTGTTGTGATTTTTTCCTTTTTGTATAAAAGCCCTTCGCCTTGGCGAGGGGCTTTTGCTTTGCGAAGAATTGGCATAAAAAAGGCGACCCTGAGCGGTCGCCTCTTTCATTTTAATTTAAAACAGTTTTTCGGGGTAGGTGCCGTTTGCGTGGAGTGCCTTGAGCTTGTTTTCAACGTCTTCCTTGTCTGCCTTATAGGTCATGCCGAACCATCTGTCGTCAGAAGGCACGCTGATAACCTTTAACTCGCCCGACTTCAAGAAGTCGCCTACCATTGCAGGCAGCAGACATTCTGCCTTGATCTGCTCGGGGGTGATGGACTTCAGGAAATCCTCGAAATAAGTGTTCATCATTTCAAGGGTTTCGGGGTTGAAGCCCCAGAAATTCATTGAAACCTCGGCGTCGGGGTCAACCTCGCCCTTGGGGCAGATAATCTTGCCGTCCTTGGGTTCAATTCCGCCGGTTTCGTCAACCTGAACAAGTAAGCCGTTTTCTGTCTTGCAGATGCCGCGGGTAACAGCGCCGTTTTCGCTTACGGTGTTCTTTAAAATATAGGGCACGATTGCGGCTTCGTTTGCGCCGTTGATTTTCTTAAGGCAGTCGTACATTATCTCGTAAGACTTCGAGCCGTAGTAGTCGTCGGCATTGATGGTTGCA
>JAZSPX010000175.1:0-8930 GCA_045537675.1 Candidatus Faeciplasma sp.
AGTTCCCGGGCTGTGTTTTAATGATAAACATCAACCCTGCTAACATTGACGTTAACGTTCACCCAGCAAAGATAGAAATCAGATTTTCGGAAGAAAAAGCTGTTTATGATGCTGTTTATTTTGCTGTTAAGAACTCACTTATGAGCTATGACAGCACCGCAAAGCCTGCTAACACTCAGCCCCAACAGCACAAATTGACCGCTAACGATGTGTATAAGAAGCCTGAACCCACGTTAAGCGGCAGTCAGCTCATGTTCCGCTCACCGAAATCAGAGGTTGTCAACGATTTAAAAAATTCTTTTTTACCCCATAAAGAGGAACAAAAGAGTGAATCCCGAATTATAAAATCAGACTCGTTCGAGACACCGGTTATTGAAAAGTCTGTAAAGGAAAATGCTTTTACAAATATAAAACCTACTGCATCAGCAGTTGTTACATCTCAGCCCATGGCTGAAAAACCATCTGTCCAAGTAAGTGACAAGTTTAAATATATAAATAAATCCTCGTTTGAAAAGCAAGCACCTACACCTGATGTTGAACCCGAGATTATTGCTGAAGAAGTAAAAACTAAACCTATCAAGGTTATCGGAGAGTTGTTTAAGACTTATGTGATTTGCGAGTGCGAAGATGAAATGTTCTTGATTGACAAGCACGCAGCACACGAAAGATATAACTTTGAAAAGCTTAAAAAGGGAACGCTTAGCGTTGATATGCAAACGCTTTTAAGCCCCGTTAAGGTTTCGCTCACATATGACGAGTATGATGTCATTGCTGATAATGCGGATATCTGCAATCGCTTAGGCTTTGGTGTTAAGCTGTTAACCTCGCCCGATGTTGAGCTTATGGGTGTACCGGTACTTATTGAAAACGATGACCCTGCCGACCTTTTGGTCAGACTTGCAGACATTCTGTTAAGCGGCAAAAACAACGCAGGAGACGAGCTGTTTGACGATTTATATCATTCAATCGCTTGCAAGGCATCTATAAAGGCAAACAGCTTTACAACTAATGAAGAGCTTGAAAAGCTTGTTGAGCTTATTATTAACGAGGATATAAGATACTGCCCGCACGGCAGACCTGTCATTGTAAAAATGACGAAGTATGAAATTGAAAAAATGTTCAAAAGGATTGTGTAAAAATGACCAAGCAGCCATTAATTGTTATATGCGGCCCGACAGCATCGGGTAAAACCGCTTTATCAATAGCAATAGCAAAAGCCTTGGGCTGCGAGGTTGTATCTGCCGATTCGATGCAGATTTATAAAGGCATGCAGATTGCTACCGCCAAACCGACGGAAGATGAAATGGACGGAATTAAGCACCATTTAATCGACTTTTTAGAGCCGGGTGACAGTTTTTCTGTTGCCGACTATGTAAGGCTTGCTCACCGGGCAATAACTGACATTGCAAGCAGGGGAGTTACTCCACTTGTTTGCGGGGGAACAGGACTTTACATTAACTCGCTTATTGATAACATAAGCTTCGATGAATCCTGTACCTCGACCGAATTAAGGGACGAGCTGTTAAATCTCGCCAAAGAAAATGGTAACGGCTATCTTTTGGAAATGCTTCGAGAATTTGACCCACAAACTGCCGAAAAGCTGCATGAAAACAACCTAAACCGCATCATTCGCGCTATCGAGGTTTATAAGGTCACGGGAATAACCATGACCGAAACAGTTAAAAACTCGCGCCTTGTTGAAAGCCCCTATAATGTCTGCATGATAGGCATTAACTATTCTGACAGGCAGCACCTTTATGACAGAGTAAACCTTCGTGTTGACCTGATGCTTAAAGATGGTCTGCTTAAAGAAGCGGAAGCTGTTTTGAAAAATGATTCTTTAAAAACATCATATCAGGCAATCGGCTATAAAGAGCTTGCACCTTATTTTAAGGGCGAGGCTTCGTTGGAGGATTGTATTGAAAAGCTTAAGCTTGAAACAAGGCACTATGCAAAGCGTCAGCTGACATGGTTCAGACGCGACGAAAGAATAAACTGGGTATATCCCGATGAATGCGAAAGCTTTGAAGATTTGGTTAAAACAGCTCTTGAAATAATTGATAAATCAGTAGTTCTTAAAAAGGAGTGACAATGTGAAATATAAAAGCATAAGAGACACGTTTATTCTTACATTAATCGTTCTAAGCATTGTTGCTTTGGTTGCAACGCAGATATATGTCGGCATTAACAGAAGCAACGATACCGAGGATGCAGTGCTATATACCTCTAAAGACAGTATTTCTTTCACCGGCGTTCTTGTAAGAGATGAAAAGCTTGTATATTCAACGTATACCGGAGCCGGTGTTCTTGATTACACGGTTCCTGACGGCGCACGCCTTTCGAAAAAGTCTGTTATTGCAAGCATTTATGATTCTTATGACCAGCTTTATAACAGATATAGAATTGAAAAAATTACCGACGAGCTTGAAATGCTTGCTGAAGCGCAGGACCACGGTACCACCGACTATGCACAGCCGGAATTCATTACGGCACAGATAAACGAAAGCTATAAAGAAATTCTTTCCAATATTGCTTCGAAAAACTTTTCTTCGGTATATTCAGACAGTAACGATATGTTGAAGCTGATGAATATATATAATATCTCCACTAACGTAGAAACCGACTATTACGCAAGAATCGGTGAGCTTACAACAGAGCTTAATTTGCTTAATGCTTCGCTTAAAGCGCCCTTAAGTACTATTACTTCGGGAGAGACGGGATATTTCACATCTCATTTCGACGGTTACGAGTCTTTGCTCTCCACCGAAACAATACCAAATCTCACAACGGCTGATATTAATTCAATAATCAAAAAGCCTGAAAACATCGGTAATGAATATGGCGACGTTATAGGCAAGGTTTTCGGTGATTATTCGTGGAAGATGGTAGGCATTATTAACACACCTGACAAGTATTTTGTAAATCAGACAATAACACTTGCATTTACATCTACGAACATGAGACACAAGGTTATAGTCGAGTCGATCACGCCAACCGGTAACGGGAACGAGGCTATAATTGTTTTGGCATGTGATGAGCTTAACAGCGATATTGCTGCCAAAAGAGTGGCCGAGGTTGAGCTGATTTTCTCTGAGCATTCGGGTATTAAAGTTTCCCGAAGTGCTATTCGTTTTGTAAACGGCGAAAAAGGCGTTTATGTTATAGAAGGCGAGCTTATTCATTTCAAAAAGCTAGATGTTATTTACGAGGGCGACGACTACGTTATCTCTACAAATACATCGAATAGCGAGTATTTGAATTTGTATGATAAAGTTCTTCTTGAACCGTTGGAGACTGTTGAAAATCAGACTTCGAATGAACCCGAGGAGTTAAATTAATCTGTTTTTTATCCGTAACATCTTGACATCAGGGCTTAAATATAGGATAATAAAATAGAATGGATATACATGTATCTAAGCGATAATTCAATTTATATAACGGAGGTAAAAGTATGAGCGTTTTAGAATCCATCAAGGGCTTTTTCTTAGGTCCCGAAGAAGAGGAAGAGTTTCAGCCCATTTACGAGGAGACTGCTGAAACAGTAGACGTTACTGAAGAAAGAAAGAACCGTGAGGTTAAGATCAACACAACTGCAACTGTTCAGATCGTGTTGGCAAGACCCTCTGATTTCTCTGAGGTAAGATCTATCGGTGATGACCTTAACAGACAGAAAACTGTTTTGCTCAACCTCGAACAGGTTAAGAATGACGATGCAAGACGTATTATGGACTTCCTTTCCGGCGTTGCATATGCTAACGACGCCACCATTAAGATGACCGCACAGAAAACATTTGTTATTATGCCCAAGAATGTTGGCTTCAGCGGCGTCGACCTTATGAGCGAAATCGAAAACAGCGGATATAGCTTCGAATGAGTAAATTCGTAGTACCTTCGGTCTTTAATGATGACGATAAGATTCTTGTAAGACATATACTTGATCTTGCAAGGCAGAGCGAGTCGTCCGGAAGGCCGAGGTTTTCTGCGTTTTTAGACGAAAGACAAGCAGCTTTGTGCGAGTCTGCGCTGAACCGTGAACACATTGATTTCTATTCCTTATGCGGTGGATATGACGGCGCTTTGCGCGTGTGCATATGCTTTGACCCTAGTGGGTATGGAATTGATGATGCTTTGCCTTTTACGCCTGTTGTTTTCAATTACAGGGCACAGGACAAGCCCACTCACCGTGATTTTTTAGGCTCTGTTATGGCGCTTGAAATAAAGCGTGAAATGATAGGGGATATTCTTGTCGGTGAAACAAGGGCGGTTGTGTTTGTATATAACGCATCTTTGCCTCTTGTGACTGAAATGACAAAGGTAGGTAAAATCGGTGTTACAATAAGCTTTGATTTTGATGAAAGCGATATTCCGCCGCAACAGTATGATGAAATAACATCAACTGTCGCATCACTGCGACTTGACGCAGTTTTGTCGGTCGGACTTCGTATTTCCAGGGAAAAGGCGAGCGAGCTTATAAAAGCCAAAGGCGTTTTGTTAAACCGTGTTATGACTTATAACACCAGCTCAAAAATTGATGAGGGTGACACCTTTTCGGTGAGAGGGTTTGGCAAGTTCGAGCTTTCACGTATTGGCGGAAATTCTAAAAAGGACAGAATTTTTATTACCATAAAGAAATTTAAATAAATCAGGAGGAACAGTATGAATCCAAAGGATATTGCAGCAAAGAAATTTGAAAAAGCAACCTTCGGTTACAAGCCCGAAGAGGTAGATGAATATCTTCGCGATATAGCCATTGCATATGCAAAGGTTGTTAAAGAAAAAGAAGAGAATGAAGCTAAGATTGTTAAGCTTGTAGAAAAGATTAACGAATACAGAAACGATGAAGATGCTATCAGAGATGCACTTTTAGTAGCTCAGAAGCAGGGCAACAGAATTATTGCCGAAGCTAAGGCAGAGGGCGAAAAGATTGTTGGCGATGCTAAGGCTGAAAGAGATGCTTTGCTTGCTGAAATCTCTAACGATTGTGAAGCCCTTAAGAAGGCTGAAGTTGCAAAGGTTGCACTTGCAATTAAAGAAGAAAACGACAAGCTTAATGCTGTTGTTGCAGCTTCCAAGACTCAGATCGAGCTTCAGACAGATAAGCTTAACAGGGTTAAGGTTGAAGTAACCAACTTTAAGAAGGAGCTTATCAGACTTCTTACCGAGCAGTCTAAGCTTGCAGTATCTTTGCCCGAGCTTACCGATGAACAGATTACTGAAATTCTGAACACCAAGCCCGAGGAGGCACCTGCTGTGACAGATGAAAAGCCTGCTGAAGAAAAACCTGCAGAGGTTGCAGCAGAAAAGAAGGAAGAACCCAAGAAGCCCGCAGAGCGTGACTTTGGCTTTACCGATTCTTTCAGAAGACATAACTATTCGGCAAACGAGCTGAAGTTTGGCAATAACACACACAAATAAATTTATATAGCAAGGGGACAAACATTAACATGGCGCAGGATTATAACAAGACTCTGAATCTTCCCGAAACAGAGTATCCTATGAGAGGTAACCTTCCCACAAAGGAACCTGTAATGGTTGAAAAGTGGGACAACGAAGCCCTCTACAAAGAAATCATTAAAAAGAACGAAGGTAAGCCTACCTACATTTTACACGACGGCCCTCCTTACGCAAACGGCGATATCCATTTGGGTACAGCTCTTAACAAGGTATTAAAGGATATTATCGTTAAGCAGAAGAACATGAGCGGCTATTGCTCGAACTTTGTTCCCGGTTGGGACACTCACGGTTTGCCTATCGAGCTTAGAGCTATGAAGGCTATCGGCGTCGAAAACGGTGCAATCCCTCCGTTGGAGCTTAGAAAGCACTGCCACGACTATGCATTATCATATGTTGACAGCCAGAGAACACAGTTCAAGCGTTTGGGTGTTTTGGGCGATTTTGAAGATCCCTACCTTACCTTAAAGCCCGAGTTTGAAGCTCGTCAGATCAAGGTATTCGGTGAAATGGCAAAGCGTGGCTATGTATATAAGGGTCTTAAGCCTGTTTACTGGTGCCCCGAATGTCAGACAGCCTTGGCTGAAGCTGAAATTGAATATAATGACGATCCCTGCATGTCTATCTACGTTAAGTTCAAGGTCAATAATGATAAAGGTCTTTTGACAGCTTTGGGCCTTGACCTTGACAAGACATTCTTCGTTATCTGGACTACTACTACTTGGACCTTGCCCGGCAACCTTGCAATCTGCCTTGGCCCCGAGTATGAATATACAGTAGTTAAAGCTAACGGCGAAAACTACATCATGGCTCGCGACCTTATCGAGCCTACACTTGCTGCTGCAGGTATTACAGAATTTGAGACTGTCGGTTCCTTCACCGGTGCCGAGCTTGAATATTGCACAGCGCAGCATCCCTTCATGGAGAGAGAATCTTTGGTTATCGTTGGTGACCACGTTACACTTGAAAGCGGTACAGGCTGTGTTCATACAGCTCCCGGTTACGGTGTAGACGACTTTGAAGTTGCTAAGAAGTATGACGAAGTAGGTATTGTCGTTGCTGTTGACGGCAAGGGTGTTTTGACCGAAGAAGCCGGTATGTTTGCAGGTTTAAAGACTGATGACGCAAACAAGGTTATCGGCAAGCATTTGATTGAAACAGGCGCTATGTTTGCGTCCTCCAAAATCGTTCACCAATATCCTCACTGCTGGAGATGTAAGTCTCCCATCTTGTTCAGAGCTACTGAGCAGTGGTTCTGCTCGGTTGATGATTTCAAGGATGAAACCATCAAGGCTATCGAAGACGTAGAATGGATTCCCGGCTGGGGTGAAGAACGCATCAAGGGAATGGTTAGAGACCGTTCCGACTGGTGCATCTCTCGACAGAGAACATGGGGCGTTCCTTTCCCGATCGTATATTGCAAGGATTGCGGTAAGCCGATTATTGACGGCGCATTGATTGACAAGATTTCCGATATCTTCCGTGTTGAGGGTTCGGACGCTTGGTACGCTCACGACGTTGAATACTTCTTGCCTGAAGGCTTCAAGTGTGAATGCGGCGGCACTGAGTTTGAAAAAGAAACCGACATTATGGACGTTTGGTTCGACTCGGGCGTTACACACGCTGCTGTTATGGACGAACGTGATGACCTTAAATCTCCTGCAGACCTTTATTTGGAAGGTGCTGACCAGTACAGAGGTTGGTTCCAGTCCTCACTCTTAACCTCGGTTGTTGTTAACGGTGCTGCTCCTTACAAGGCAGTTTGCACTCACGGCTGGGTTGTAGACGGCGAAGGCAAGACAATGCATAAATCTTTGGGTAACGGCATTGAACCCAGAGAGATCTATGACAAAAACGGTGCTGATATCTTAAGACTTTGGGTTGCTTCAAGCGATTACCACTCTGACATCAGAATTTCCAAGGAAATTTTGGCTCAGCTTTCCGAAGCTTATAAGAAGATAAGAAACACTGCCCGTTACATTTTGGGTAATATCTGCAATCAGGGCGGTTTCAATATCGATACCGACGCTGTTGCTTATGAAAACATGCCCGAGCTTGACAAGTGGGCAATTATGAAGCTTGATAACCTTATTACCAAGGTTAACGAAGCTTATAACAACTTCGATTTCCACATCGTATTCCACTCAATCCACAACTTCTGTGTTGTTGATATGTCCAACTTCTATCTTGACATTATCAAGGATAGACTTTATTGTGAAGCTCCCGACAGCGAGCTCAGACGTTCGGCACAGACAGTTATATATAAGATCTTGTCTGCTATTGCAAGACTTGTAGCTCCTATTCTTTCCTTCACTGCCGATGAAATCTGGTCTTATTTGCCCAAGGCTGAGGGCGATGACGAAAGAAGCATCTTCCTGAATGAAATGCCCAAGGTTTCCGGTCTTGAATTCAGCGATGATTTTGTTTCCAAGTGGGAATTCATTTATAACTTGAGAGTAGATGCTAAGAAGGCTCTTGAGCTTAAGCGTGCTGATAAGGTTATCGGTTCCTCGTTAGAGGCTGACCTTGTTATCACTGCAGGCGACACTGACTATGACAAGCTTACAGCTATCGCCGATGTATTGCCCTCTGTATTCATTGTTTCCCGTGTTGACATTGAAAAGGACGGTAACGCTGAATTTACCGGCGAAACAACAGGCCTTGGCTTCACTGTTAAGAAGGCATCGGGTCACAAGTGTGAACGCTGCTGGATTTACTCGGATACAGTAGGCGAGTCGAGCGAGCATCCTACACTTTGTGCAAGATGCGCTGCTACTGTTAAGTAAAACAATTATAAAATCGATTGTCGCATGTAAAAGTGCGGCAATCGACTTTGCACGTTAAAGGATGGAAAATTAGTGCTGATTATTTCGCTGATTTTAATTGCATTTTTGGTTGGGGCAGACCAGGTCATTAAATTTTTGATTGTAAACAACTATCAGGAATGCACAGGATATATTAAAAAATATTATACTTTTTCAATTGGTGATTTTGATGTTTTCAGCCTTACACACATCCGAAACGATGGCGCTGGCTGGAGCATTTTAGGCGGTCAGACGGTATTTTTGCTTGTCTTTACCTCGCTGGTTATGATATGCATTTTAGCATATATGACCGTTAAGAGAAAAAGCCTTGGCAAGCTTGATATGATTTGTTTATCGCTGATTGTTGCCGGCGGCTTGGGCAACCTTGTTGACCGCGTCAGAATGCTTGTTGAACCCGATTTCAATGGTGTTATTGACTATATCAATTTTGAATTCATCAATTTTCCTGTTTTCAACTTTGCAGATATCTGCGTAGTTGTTGGCGCAATCGGTTATTGTGTTTTAATGGTTGTTATAGAAATTATTGAATTCAAAAAGAAAAAAGCATTAAAGCCTGTTATAGCCGAGGATGAGGCTTCAGAAGTTGCCAATCCCTCTGACGGAGAAAATAATGAACCGGTTTGAACTTTTTTGTGAAGCGACTGATGAAGGCGC
>JAZSPX010000003.1:0-6181 GCA_045537675.1 Candidatus Faeciplasma sp.
ATATCATTCACCTTGGATCAAGGTGTCATATGTGAGTGATGATGGATCAATTGACAAAGTGATTTTGTAGACTGATTTTGATCAAAACAAGGTTGTCTATGGCACTCCATTTGAAATCAATCTTGCTGAACTTGGCAAAAATCAGGGTGTTCTTGATATCATGAGAGTGAACGTTCGCATTGACGTTTATCAAAAGGCTCAAGAAACTCAAATTACATATGACGCAAACGGCGGACAATTTGGTTCAAGCACTCCAAAAGTGACTGAGATCGTTGGAACAACAAACAAGGTCTTTGGCGTGAAATCAAATCTTCAAGAAACAGCGTTCACAAGCATTTCAAAAGATGGTTATGTCTTTGTTGGATATGCTTTTGACAGAGCGTCATACAATGCTCCTGCTTCAAACAAGTGGGCAGTGTCTGAAAACAGCACTCTCTGGACTGAAAGTAATGCAGTTTTCAAAAAATCTGACAAAAACGGGTTTGACAGCGATCAAGCAATGTCAAACATTGAGCCTGACACAATCGCAAACAATCTCGGCGAAGTCAGACTTTATGCCGTGTGGAAAGCAAAGTCATTTGTGCTTGAGTACGACACGAACAAGGGTGTCGGATCAACAGATCCTGTGCTCGATATAATCGAAAGCACACAGATCATTGACGGCGGAACGCTGTATTTTGATCACTCATATGGTTATGTAGATGGAACAGTTGCAAATGACAAGGTTCTTGGCGTTCCAGAAAGGCAAGGATATGTGTTCAAGGGGTGGGCACTCACTAGAGCCATTGCGTCTGAAGACGAACTCCTTTGCGCTGAATCATTGGTGGCATCATCTGCGAATGATGGCGAGAAGATTACACTTTTTGCGATTTGGGAGGCAATTGAATACACAATTGACTTTGATCTTGGTCAAGGAACTGGACCAAGCGTGCCAACGCTCCCAGAGAACTATGAGTACACAATCAGATTTGACAATGAATTTTTGACAAAAATCGCGGATCCTGTGAGAAACGGATACAACTTTGTTGGTTGGTTCACTGACAGGGTCGCAGGACAAAAAATTGTTTCTGGCGGAACTTCTGGCAACGTAACAAAAGTTGATAAAGACTTTGCTTTTGCAAACTCAAGTGTTGTTGATGATGAACAAAAGAAGATTGTTCTCTTTGCAAGATGGGAGAGCATCAACAATTTCAACCTTTATTTCGTGCTTGACAACTCGGATCTCTTTGGATTTGGCGAAACTGGTGTGACATTTGACCTCAAGAATGCTGGAAGTCATGTGAATGTTGACAGCAACGGCATATCAGTCGTTTCAATCCCAGTTGCGTTTGACGGAGCAGAGGTTGATCTCATGAATGCTGATTCGAGCGTTTATGACTTTGTGGGTTGGCTTTTTGAGTCAAAAGACAGAGGCACAAATGGTTCTGGATTTGCAAGCACAAACCTCAAGTTCAAACTTGATGCTTCAAACTTTGACAAACTCATGGCGAGAAACGTTGATGGAACGTTCAGACCTTTTGCTGAGGCTTTGGGCTTGCCCTTTGTACCCGACGGCAGAAAGCCGCTAAGCTATGGCTATAACGAAGCCTGCAAGCGCTTAGGACTTGATAAATCTCAAATTGCCGCAGTAGGCGACCAGATCTTCACCGATGTTTGGGGCTGTAAACTAACCGGCATACGCTCAATCTTTACATACCCGATCGAATATGAAACAGGCTTTTGGTTCAGAGTTAAAAGAACCCTTGAAAAACCTCTTTTACCTAAAAGAAAGGAGCGATAACAATGAGCGCAATTTTCGGCCCTGCGGGAAGCTCGGAAGATTTCCTTAAAAAACATAAATCCTCGCTCGATATGCCAAAATATCTAAGCGAAATGGGACTTGACGCATTTGAATATCAGTGCGGTCAAGGTGTTCGTGTGTCCGATTCTTTGGGTGCCGCTTTAAAATCGAAGGCCGAGGAGTTTGGAATTACACTCTCGCTCCACGCTCCATATTTCATCTCGCTCTCAAGTGTCGAGCCTGAAAAGCGTGACAAAAGCATCGACTACATTCTTCAAAGCGCCGCAGCCGCCACAAAAATGGGTGCCAAGCGCATTGTAATCCACTCCGGCTCGTGCGCCAAGCTCACCCGAGAGGAAGCTTTGGCTCTTGCCTGTGACACTTTAAAAAGAGCCCGTGAAGCCGCTGTTTCCCGAGGATATGCACATATTCACTTCTGCCCCGAAACAATGGGCAAAATCAATCAGCTCGGAAATTTAGAAGAAGTTTTGTCTCTTTGCGAATTAGACGACACCTTCATTCCCTGCATCGACTTCGGCCACCTTAATGCCCGAACTTTGGGCGAAGTAAACTCTAAAGAAGCCTTCGAGTATATTTTAAACGCAATCGAAAACCGCTTGGGAAGCGACAGACTTAAAGTTTTCCACTCTCATTTCTCAAAAATCGAGTATACCCAGAAGGGAGGGGAGTTAAGACACCTCACCTTTGAAGATAACCTTTTCGGCCCCGACTTCGAACCGTTAATGGAGCTTATCGCCAAAAAGAATCTTTCTCCCACCTTCATTTGCGAGAGTGCAGGCACCCAGTCGTTCGATGCACTTTCAATGAAACAAAGCTACTTAAAATATAGAAAGGAAGATTAATTATGACCAAATTTGAAAAGCTTTTCAGTGTCCTGCCCGAAGGGATAGACGCCGCAATCATTACCGATGACATCAACCGCCGCTACTTCACAGGAATGAAATCCTCGGCAGGCACAGTTATCGTTTTTAAAGAAAAAGCATATCTTATCATCGACTTCCGCTACATAGAAAAAGCAACCAAAACCGTCAAAGATGCCGAGGTTATTTTGCAGGGCAAGATTTTTGACCAGATAAACGAGCTTTTAACCAAACACGGCGCAAAAACCGTTGCTGTCGAGTCGGATACCATGACAGTCACAGCCTTGTCTATGTATAAAGAAAGAATTACCGCGGCCGAGGTTGTTTCTACCCGTGATTTGAGTATTGCCAACGGTAAATTAAGAATTGTCAAGACTCAGGACGAAATTGACAAGATGATTAAAGCCCAGCGCATTGCAGAGGCTGCTTTCGAGGATGTTTTAAACTTCATCAGACCCGGCGTGACCGAGCGAGAAATCGGTCTTCACCTTGATTATTACATGCTTAAGCACGGAGCAGAGGCTTTGTCGTTTGATACTATCGCGCTTACAGGCGCCAACACTTCGCTTCCTCACGGCGTACCGGGTGAAACAGTTGTAACTCCCAACAGCTTTGTTTTAATGGACTACGGAGCAGTATACGACGGCTACCACAGCGACATGACAAGAACTGTCTGCGTCGGCACACCCACCGACAAAATGGCCGAGGTTTATGAAATTGTTTTAAAAGCCCAGCTCGATTCCTTAGCGGCAATCAAGGCAGGCGTTGTCGGCTCCGACATTGACAAAATCGCCCGTGATATTATAACCAATGCAGGTTACGGCGACAAGTTCGGTCATTCGTTAGGCCACGGCGTAGGTGTTGAAATCCACGAGGCACCCAATGCCGCCCCCTCAAGCACCCACGTTTTCGAGGAAAATATGATAATAACCGTCGAGCCCGGCATCTACCTGCCCGATGAATTCGGTGTTCGAATCGAAGATTTCGTTGTTGTCAAGCCCGACGGCTGCGAAAACATGACTTTGGCAAAGAAATCTCTCATTTCTTTGTAATAAGTACTTGCAAAATTTAAGTTTATAGGTTATAATAAACTGTAACTTATTGTTGCATATTATGCGACAATGATTAGAAAATAATTTTTACGAGGTTGACAAGCCAAGCCTTGTTATGAATTTGCCCCGCAAATTCCCTCAGAAAAAAGGAGGACACACTACATGATCACAGCAGGTGATTTCAGAAACGGTGTAACATTTGAAGAAGACGGCAACGTATTGCAGGTAATTGAATTCCAGCACGTTAAGCCCGGTAAGGGTGCAGCTTTCGTAAGAACCAAGACCAAGAACGTCATTACCGGTTCCGTAATCGAAAAGTCTTACAACCCTACAGCTAAGTTCCCCACAGCTTTCATCGAAAGAAAGGATATGGAATATTCTTATGCTGACGGCGATATTTACTATTTCATGGATATGGAAACCTATGAAATGACTCCTGTCAATGCTTCTGACCTTGGCGATAATTTCAAGTTTGTTAAGGAAAATATGCTTTGTAAGGTTCTTTCTTACAAGGGCAAGGTATTCGGTGTAGAGCCTCCGACATTCGTTGAGCTTACCATCACCCAGACTGACCCCGGCTTTGCAGGCAACACAGCTACCAACGCTCTTAAGCCCGCTACTCTTGAAACCGGCGCAGAAATCAAGGTTCCCTTGTTCATCGAAGAAGGCGAAGTTGTTCAGATCGACACCAGAACAGGCGAATACTTGGGAAGAGCTTAATTTTTAAGCTAAATATCAAAATGCAATATCGCTGCCTGCTTTAACGGCAGCGATTTGTTTAAAACAATTTTTTAGGGAGGTCTATTTATGATTTTAACCGAAAAGGCTGCATATCTTAAAGGCTTGATGGATGGCCTTGAGATTGACGACTCAACTAAAGAAGGCAAGGTTTTGCTTGCAATGTATGACCTTTTAAGCGAACTCGCTGAAACTGTTGACGAAATCGACCAGGATGTAGACGACATCGTTGAGTTCTGCAACGTTTTGGATGAAGACCTTGCAAACATCGAAAACGACCTTTACGAGGATGAAGACGACGATTACGATGACGACTATTGTGACGACGAGTGCGACTGCTGCGACTGCTGTGATTGCGACGATAATTGCGACTGCGACTGCTGCGATTGCGATGACGACCGTTATGAAGTTGTTTGCCCCACCTGCGGCGACACTATCGAGCTCACCCTTGAAATGGTAGAAGAAGGCTCTATCGAATGCCCCAACTGCGGCGAGCTTTTGGAATTCGACATTGAAGAAGAATGCGACTGCGGTTGCTGCGAAGAAGAATAATCTTTTAAAAAACTGAATATAATTCGTTTCGAGGCGAGGTGAAATTCCTCACCGGCGGTTAAAGTCCGCAAACAAGGTGCAGGTCACCTTGCCGACACGGTGAAATTCCGTGACCGACGGTACAGTCCGGATGGAAGAACGTAAATTTTTCAAAGCATTTTTGCGCCCTCGTTTTCGTGGGCGCATTTTTCATTATCGGAGGCAATCTTATGCACAACTCAAAAATATTCAAGCTGATCCTTGCGGCACTCTTTTCGGCACTTGCTTTTTTGGCTGTGTTCTTCTTCAGAGTACCAGTCGTTCTGTTTTTAAAATATGAATTCAAAGACGCCATCATAGCGCTCGAGGCTTTAATTTTGGGCCCCTGGTATGCTGT
Source organism: Candidatus Faeciplasma sp. (assembly GCA_045537675.1). Taxonomy (GTDB): domain Bacteria; phylum Bacillota; class Clostridia; order Oscillospirales; family Ruminococcaceae; genus Faeciplasma. Next base: position 5,380 of record JAZSPX010000003.1, read on the forward strand.
CGTCACTTCTCTTGTCGTGTCACTTATCGAGATGGTCTCAATCAGCGGCACAGGCCCAATCGGCGCTTTAATGAACGTATTATCCACGGTTACATATATTCTGCCTATTGCACTTTTATATAAGCGTAACAAGAGCCTTAAAACCGCAGTAACCGGCCTTGTGCTCGGCACACTGATAATGACAGCCTGCATGCTTTTGTGGAATTACCTCATCACACCGTGGTATATGGAAACCCCGCGCGATGTAGTTGCAGGCATGCTTTTGCCATATTTCCTGCCGTTTAATCTTTTAAAGGGTGTTCTCAATACGGCAGTAACCCTCTTGCTCTATAAGCCCATCATGAACGTTTTGCGCCGAATGAATCTTGTTCCAAAAAGCGAATCCTCTCAAAAGGGCGGCACACTTGCTTTAACCATCAACATAATTGCAGTAATCGTTATCGCCTGCGCCGCAATCGTTCTCATAATTCTCAATACTTAAAAATAATCAGCTTTTGCCTCGGCAAAGGCTGATTTTTGTGTTGACAACTGCTACATCATGTAGTATAATACATACCGAAATAACCCTTATCAAGAGTGGTGGAGGAATCAGGTCCTGTGAAGCCCGGCAACCTGTTATCAAGGTGCTAAATCCTGCGGTTAATTCCGGAAGATGAGGTATATACCAATTCTTTTGTTGTGCCCGGAATCCGTGCGCAATTTTTTTATTTAAGAAAGGATGTATAAGCGTGAGAGTATTTTTCACTTCAGAATCAGTCACCGAAGGCCACCCCGATAAGATCTGTGACCAGATTTCCGATGC
>JAZSPX010000227.1:0-3825 GCA_045537675.1 Candidatus Faeciplasma sp.
CTTCCCCTCGCAATTAAGAAGCATTTTGTAAAGCGAGTTCTCTTCATCGGTCATTTCGCAATCGGGCTTTAAGTTTGCCAAAGCATAGGTGCTTGAATGAACGACAGAATAGCCGGATGGAATTATAGTCCTGAACGCCTCGAAATAGGTGCAGAAGGTATGATCTTTAAGCCATGTAACAAGGCCTAAAAGCTCATCGTTAATGAGAGGCTCTTTGTCAACAAGGCTTATAATCGGCTTAATCTTTGCATCCGGTATCTCTTTTTCATATACTCTTGTGACTAAACCTATACGCTTAGAGTTTCCTTTGCCAAACGGCACCAAAACACGCATTCCGGCACGAAGTGTGCCAAAAAGAATATCGGGGTATTTGTATGTATACTCCATATCAAAACCGTAAGCCGTGCCCTGCAAAACAACTTTTGCACAGTGCATATTATTCATTTGCAGGCACTCCTTTCGGTTTTATTCATTTAATCTTATTTCTTTCTTAATGAGGGGTCTTCGATAAGCTTATATTCGCTTTTTGCAAACTGTTCAACTGCTGTTTTAACAGGCTTTTCATCAATAATAACCTTGTTTTCATAAGCTTCATCAAGAATATCTCTTGCGCGCTTTGCAACAGCAATTACCAAAGAATAGGTGCTTTCATTGTTCTTTAAAATCTGTGAGCTGGAAGGTCTTAACATATCAGTTCAATACTCCTTTTATTGTGTTAGAATTAAATTTTGTCATATATTTGCAGGACTTCATAATGGTTTCAAGTCCATCAATAGCGTCAAGCAGGTTGTCGTTGACAAGGACGTAATCGTAGTTATACGATTTTTCAATTTCGCTTGCAGCTTCACCAACGCGACGTTCTATAACGTCCAAGGCTTCGGTTCCTCTGCCGATCAAGCGTTCTTTCAAAGCGTCTATGCTTGGGGGTAAAATGAAGATTAAAACAGCGTCGGGGTAAGCGGCTTTAACTTTCATTGCACCAACGGTTTCAATTTCAAGAATTACGTCAATTCCGGAATCGAGTTCTTCCATAACCTTGGTTTTGGGGGTGCCGTAATAGTTGCCGCAGAACTCGGCATATTCAAGCATGCCGCCGTTTGCAATTTCGGCTTCGAACTCTTCACGGGTGATGAAATAGTAGTTCACGCCGTTCTGCTCGCCTTCTCTTGGTTGGCGAGTTGTTGCAGAAACCGAGTAGTGAATGTTTTTAAAGTTCTTTAAAACTTCGCTTAAAATCGTGCCCTTACCGCAGCCCGAGGGCGCAGAGATTACATAAAGTGTGCCTTTACTATTCATTTTCGTCCTCCTTCCCTTCGCCTTTAGAAAGGATATAATCTACAGTTCTTGCAGATAAAATAACGTGGTCAGAATCCATTACGATTACCGTTTTTGTCTTTTTACCATAGGTAGCATCAATAAGTGTGCCTTTGTCCTTAGCCTCTTGAATAAGTCTTTTTACAGGTGAGGAATCAGGCGAGACGAGTGCAATTATTCTTGACGATGAAACGAAGCAGGAATAGCCTATATTAATCATTTCCATATAATCACGCCTTTTTTATTCAATATTCTGAATCTGTTCTCTTATCTTTTCAATCGTGCTTTTAAGGTCGACAACCATTCGGGTGATTGTCAAGTCGCTGCACTTAGAGCCGGTTGTATTGACCTCTCGGTTCATTTCCTGAACTAAGAAATCGAGCTTTTTGCCAATGGGTTCGTTAAGCTGCAAAAGGTCACGGTACTGAGCGACATGGCTTCTTAAACGTACGGTTTCTTCATCGACCGCTGTTTTATCTGCAAAAATTGCAGCTTCGGTTAAAATACGTGCTTCGTCGATATTCTTGTCACCTAAAATGTCGCAAAGGCGGGTATAAAGCTTTGTGCGGTATTCTTTTGTAACATCAGGCGAGCGGGTCTCTATCTGAGTTACAGTTTCTTCAATAAAATCGAGCTTGGAAAGAATATCGTTTTTAAGTCTTTCACCCTCGATAGTTCTCATTTCAATAAAGCTGTCAAGCGCTTCGGCTGCAGTTTCACTTACCAAAGCCCAAAGCTCATCCTCATCGATTTCTGATTTTGAGACTGTGAAAACATCGCTCATTCTGAAAAGCTGAGAAAGAGTTAAATCGTCGTTAAGACCAAGCTGTTCGTTAGCGGTTCTTAATGCGCTGATGTAATTGTTTGCAAGGTCTGCATTAACCTCGACAACTGAATCGGAGCCGTTGATGCGGTTGATTGAAACGTAGGTTTCAACCTTTCCTCTGTTAATCTTAGAAGCAAATAAGCTTTTAAGCTTATCTTCTAAAAAAGAATATTGTCTTGAAATTCTTGTCAAGAATTCAAAGAATCTATGGTTAACAGAACGGACTTCAACCGTAATCTCGTAAGCTTCAAAAGACTTGGAAGCTCTGCCGTAGCCTGTCATGCTCTTGGGCATTTTTAATCATCCTTTCGTGTGAAATGTGTCAAAAGTATATAAGAATCCATAATACACCAATATATAAAGTCATTATAGCACTAATCGTTAAATAAAGCAAGGAAACTGAAGAAAAATTAAGATAATTTTGAATTGCAACCTTTTGGGTTTTATGCTATAATTGAAAAAAGAATGGAGTGATAGCTAATGAATTTGATGAACATGGACTTTAAAAACAGATTTATTGAGATATATAAAGAAAACATTAAGCGTGAGGGTGCAGACAAGCTTTTGGACTACCTCTGCTCACGCAACTGCGATTTCTTCACGGCGCCTGCCTCGACAAAGTTCCACTGCTCTTATGAGGGCGGGCTTTGCGAACACAGCTTGAACGTTTATGACTGCTTAAAATCATACCTTGAAACAGACAGAGCAAAAGAGAAGTTCGGGCTTTCATTCTCGGACGAGACGATTGCAATCGTTTCCCTCTTGCATGATATTTGCAAGACCAACACATATAAGGTGAGCATGAGAAACAAGAAGGACGACAACGGAACTTGGATTCAGGTGCCCTATTATGAATATAACGACACCCTGCCCTACGGTCACGGTGAGAAGTCGGTGTATATCGTAAGCGGATTTATGCGCTTAACAAGAGATGAAGCTATGGCTATCCGCTGGCACATGGGCTTCTCGGGCGAGGAGGATAAAAAGCTTGTCGGAAACGCATTAAGAGCTTACCCCTTAGCGCTGGCACTTAACATTGCCGACTGCGAAGCTTCAAGCTTTGTTGAAGAGAGAAATGAATGATTAAAAAGCAAACCCCTGTACGATGTACAGGGGAAATTTATTATATATCTTTTTTCATGTAGTTGGGCTCAAACAGTTTATAACCGTGTTTGGGATAGAAATTCCAAGATTCATAATAGCGCTCTTTATCACCAAGATGCACTCTAATTTCGTGCATACCTTTTGATTTTGCAAATTCTTCGGCGACTGTCAAAAGCATAGAACCTATTCCCTTTCGTTTAAGTTCAGGCTTGATAAATAAACGGCGGAGCCACACAAAATCATTTTCTGACTTCACACCAACACAGCCTATAACGCGATCATTATCGTCGATCGCCAGCCAAAACATATCGCCGCCTGCAATATAACAGTTTTCTATATCTAACAGGTCATCTCTGAGCTTCGGAACGCTTCCGATAGCATCTTTAGCTGAAAGATACATAAAAATCATATCATCACGGTACTTAGAATCATACGGAATGATTATCATAATCTCACCTTATAAAATAGCCCACCTCCGCAAAAGAGGAAGGCTATGTTTTAATTAGAACTTAAGGTTCTTGGGGGTTCTTGCATAAGCGCAAACGTCACGGATGTTTGCAACACCTGTTACGTACATCAAA
>JAZSPX010000126.1:0-3569 GCA_045537675.1 Candidatus Faeciplasma sp.
CCGTCAACCTGCACAGCAAGCATACCGTTAGAAAAATATCTTAGCGGCTCGGGTTCTATCCACCCAAAATCAGTATCCCAAGTTTCGTTAACGCCAAGCCCCATAACCTCGGGCAGGTCACGTTTGGGCACACCAATCATAATGTGCCACTCCGCCATGTCACAGGTTCCAACCTCGGGCACAAGCCTTTGCATGTTGATCTGCAAAGCAAAATCCTCTTCGTCAAACGATTCAAGGTCATAGTTTCTAATTGTCACCGAGGTTATTTTGTGGCGAATAGACCCGCTGCCCTCGCCAACAATCACCAGCAAGAGGTTATTGGTTTCAAACCACTCGTCGGTATAGGTGTCGCAGGCGTCTAAAAATCCAACCGATGTGTCCGAGTACACAGTCTCCCTGCGCTCAAGGTCAAAGGTCTCCTTGTTCGCTTCATAATATTCGGCAAGCGCTTCGGCACTCTCGATCAAAACGATCGTGTTGTTTACAAATTCGCCGCCAATCTGGTTTGTGCGAATGTATTGAATGTCCGAGGTTTCAATGACTTCCATAATGTCAGTACCGCCCACAAACGGCGCACCGAAAAGCTCGCACAGGGGGAGGTATAGCTCGTTTTCAAATGAACCATATTCGATTACACATTCCTCATGCAGCCACATTCTAACGGGTGCTATGTAGTCTATTATCATACTGATTTTCGACGAACTGTAATGCGAGCCGTCTTCGTTATAGCAGGCGGCGTGTTCAGCGGCTTTTTCAGCGTTTTCAAAAACAGTTACATATACGTTTTCACCGTTTTCAAGTTCAATGACATAGTAATCCACAATCTTATGAATAAAAGTATCGGTGTCAACTTCCTGCGTGCTGATGGATACTATCTCATACCCCTTTTCGGGCAGGGCAGATGCAATAATTCTCACAACTTCAGGTGCCGAATCGACAATAGAGCCTGAATTGTCAGTTTTATCAGTCTTTTGCACATTATCCTGCGATGTAAGCGGTGTATCGGGCTTAACATCGTTTTCACACCCAACAAGCGAAATTATCATAACCAGCGACAATATAATTGCAATCGTTCTTTTCATTTTGTCAGCTCCTTTTCAGTATTCTACTTATATAACAGTTCAGGCACGCATTTTATTGCATCAACATAACAAAAAGCGGCGAACACAGCCGTTCACCGCTTTGTTTTCATGTTATCAGGTCTTTGCAACCGACTGTGTAATTGCTGTAATTACAGCAAACAAAATGTTATAAACCAGCACAACGGTTCCTGTTAAAATGCCCGAGAAGGTGCCTACAAGTGCCATAACAACTGCCAGAACAACACCCAACAGTGCCGAAAGCGTTTGCACCGCAACACCCACGGTTGCCGACTTCAAAAGCTTCTTTGTGCCCGAAAGCAGCATTGCAAGCGACGAGAAGTGGCCCGAATAAATCATGGGCGACGACATCTTTGAAATGTAAGAGGTCTGTGCGTCATAGTCAGCGTGGAATCTGAAGGGCAGAAGCTTGAACATGTTGGGGCTTACCTCGAACATTTCGGCAAGTCTTGTAATGCTAAGCGAGGAATCTACCGAGCGAAGAATTACGGTAATGTTCTGCTTTTCAAGGTCTTTAAGCGCACGCTTAACTGAAACAGAAGCTCTTATCTGAACGATAAACAGCATTGCAAGCGTACCGCCGATAGACAAGTACAAAAGGTTAGAAGCTTCCTTCTTATACTGCTCTTCTTTTTCCAAAGAGGGGAGACCCTCGATCGAGTGGCTCTCCATCAATGCACGGTTGCCGAACAAAACACGCTTATTCTGAATCCAGCCCGAAAGTCCAAGCCCGTCCTCATAAATATAGCTTTCAACAGGATAGAGCATTTCGGTCTTGCCCTTGATCATCTTATAGAATGCCGAGCGCAGAATGCTTTCTGTCTGGCAGCAAAGCGAAGCTGCATATAAAATGCCTTCTTCAATCGGCGTTTTCTTTGCAGGCTTAATGTTAACGATCTCAACCATACCGTCGGGGAAAAGGTCAACAGCGTCGATAAGCACCGAGTTGGTGTCTGCAAATTTGTCAACTGCCGAATAGCCAAGCATGACAGCCGATGACTGCAGATATTTCTTCGAAGCCTTAGCTAAAGGAATGTTTGTAACAAGCATCATTCCCACAGCCGAGCACAGCGAAATTGTGCCGCAGGCACAGCTCATCGCATAGAACACTCTGTCGTTTGTGTCAACAATAGCCTCGGGGTGAACGAACGCACAGATAACACCGATAATAACGGAAATTGCGGTTATAACCGGCACGAAATATTTGCAGAAGCTGTCGGTCAGATCTGCCGAGTAGCTGTTTTTAATAAAGTCGCTTACAAATTCAGTTTTTCTCGAGGTTGAAAGCGAGGGGAAATCGTTAAGCGCACCCTTGGTGAACTTGCTTGCAATTTCCTCGTCGTCAATGTGCATAGCGGCATATTTTGAATATCCGCCCGAAACGTAACGGAAGTTTCTCTCTGTTCGTGTAACGATCAAAAGCTTGCCGATCGTGTTGATCAGAAGTCCCAAAATCGAAACACAGATATATAGCTGAACGTGCTGCATCTGCACAAGCTCGGAATCAGTCAAAAGCGCAATGCCCGTTACCATCGTAAACAGCACCGAAACCGTCGCCAAGCTGTCGCTGTCAGCCTTCATTGTCAAAAGCTTTTTAATGCCGACTGTCAAAACTGTCAGCGAAACCGCACAGGCGGCAAGTCCCAAAACAACGTTGACGAACAAATAGGCGGTTGCCGAATTCTCGGCACGCGAAAGGAAGGAAACCAAGGGAAGCTTCAAATCGTTTGCCAAGGTTATGTAGCCGCTTACAAGCGTTGTAATAAGCAAAACGCAGAATCTCACAATCAGGCTACCCTTAAGCGAAGCTATGCTCTTTGCCATCTCGCTTGCCTGTTCAAACGAAACAAAGTCTGCAACAGCGTCCTTGTCGGGGGCCTCTTCCTCCTCGCCGTTCATAACAAACTGCTTCACTCTTTCACGGCGCTTTGCGTTAAGATAAGCAAGTCTTTCTTCCTCGGTCGCATTTTCGTCCAACCCAATTTCGGTGTTGGGAATTACCTTCTGCCCGATTTCAAGGTCGATATTGTCGATCGAGGCACGGTTTACGGGAGGTATCTTTGCGGTAACTCTCGGCGTGCCGCGCTCGCGCTTAAGCTTTTTAAGCCCTTCAAGCATTGCCGTGTTCGAGGGGTTCTCGCTCATCGGCTTAATCTCGGGTCTTGCAGGCTTAGGCTCCTCGGCGGGTGTCTCTTTCTTGCCAAGGTCGATGTGCATTGTCTTTTCTTCAGCCAAAGGCTTGGCTTTCACGTCGCTCGACATCACCTTTTCAATCGCCTGTGTGCCCTGAGTCGTCTTTTTGCCCTGTCTTAAAGCAGGTATCTCATCCGGCATCGATTCGTCATCGGTCAAGGGCATCTCAATTGTCGAGGTAAACGCCAAAGGTGTCTCGTTAACCTCTGTCTCGGGTGAGGTGAAAACAAGCTCGCTTGTTTCTTCCTTCACGTCGCCCGGGTCGAAAACAAAGCT
>JAZSPX010000261.1:0-4466 GCA_045537675.1 Candidatus Faeciplasma sp.
GGCTGATTTTAGCACTCTCGCCTGATGAGTGCTAAATATATTATAGCACCATGCATGTGAAAATCAAGCGATAATTTAGTGTTAATCTCATTTTTGTGCATTATAACAAACTTTAACTTTGGTTGCAATAGGCGAATGTGCAGATTATTATAATTTATGATATTTTATTACCAAATAGTTAACACAGCTTCCACATTTAACACTTTATTAACTCTTTTGCAATAAAAAACGCAAAAAGCTATTGCAAAGGCTTGAAATTTCTTATATAATTATTATGACGAATTTTAGCTTTTGCGAAAGGATGTGACCTTAAATGCTGACGGGAAAAGTTTTGATTATTGACAGCGACAAAAACATATGTGAGCTTTTAAGAATGTGCCTTGAAAAAGAGGGGTACAGTGTTCTTATTTCGAACGACGGAGAGGAGGGCCTTGTAAAATTCAGTGCCCTTAAGCCCGATATGGTTCTGCTTGACGTAATGTTACCCGGCATTGACGGCTGGCAGATTTGCCGCGAAATAAGGAAGAAATCGAATATCCCTCTCATATATATAACATCGAAGGCGGAGGTATTCGATAAAGTTTTAGGGCTGGAGCTTGGAGCAGACGACTATATCGTGAAGCCCTTTGACGTTAAGGAAGTTTTGGCAAGAATGAAGGCTGTTATGCGCCGTGTAAACCTTGTTAAGGCTGACCACGACCTGAAAGAAGTTCATTATGACAAGCTTGACATTAACATGACACGCTATGAGCTTAAGGTTGACGGCAAGATTTTAGATACACCGCCGAAAGAGCTTGAGCTTTTGTTCCACCTTGCTTCTCACCCGAACACAGTTTTTAACCGTGACAAGCTTTTGGACGAGGTTTGGGGCTTTGAGTATTACGGCGGCTCGAGAACGATTGACGTTCACATTAAGCGCTTGCGCGAAAAGCTTGACGGAGTTTCTAACCAGTGGACGTTAAGAACCGTCTGGAGTGTTGGATATAAGTTTGAGCTTAACGAAACACACAACTGATTTTCGGCTTTTTAAAAAGAAAGGATATATAAAATGAAAGACTTTTTCGACGAAGATTTCCCCTTGAGCAAAAAGCAAGAGGAAGAGCTTAACAAGCGAGCACAGACCCCGAAAACCTTAGAAGAGCCGATTGTTGAGGAAGCTAAGAACCCGAACATTCCGGCTTATGACCCTGAAAATGATAACTTCTCGTACATACCTGTTGACGAAGACGAGCCTATTGACGAGGCGTTTTCTTACACCCCTCCCGAAGAAGATGATGAAGAAGCCTTCGAGGAAGATTTGGAAGAAACCAATGACGAGATTGTTGAGGAAGCAGCAGAAGAAGCATGCGAAGATATGGCTTATGAGCCCGTTAACGAGCCTGTTTTTGAAGAAGACCCGCCCGAGGTTTTGGCATTTGATTTCTTTGACGAGCCTTTAGAGGAAGAAAAGGACGAAGAACCTGCCGCCGAAGAAGAAAAGGCACCTGCTGTATCGCACGATGAATATTTGGCAAAGCTGAGACAGATGAACGAGATTGAGCAGCAGCTTCAGCGAGAGATTAAGAGCCTTGGCGAACAGCTTGACAGCGTTGAGATGAAGGTTGACAGCCTGCCCGATGAAAGCACTCAGCCCGAAGCCGACGAAGACGAACAGGCAGAGTTCAGCTATGAATATGACGAAAGATATTTTGCCGAGGAAGAAACCCCTGCTTATAAGCACCCCGAACTTTACAAGAAGCCTGCAAAGACTGTTAAGAAAACTGCCAAGCGCAAGCCTGCCAAAAAAGGCGAAGTAACGCTGAATGTAAAAACACTTTTGGGTGTTGGTGCGGCAGTTGCCGCAGCAGTAGCCGCTGCAAAGCTTTTGAGCGGCGACGACAAGAAATAAGCTACGCACTCCCCTCTTTATTAATGAAAGGTAATACCCTATGGATAATTTAGATAATGAAAAAGTAACATCTGCCGAGGAGACCGTGCAGGACACCGCCGTTGAAAACAGCGAGCCTGTAAAGACTGTTGAGGAGCTTCTTGATGAGATTGAAAGCTTGAAATCTCGCCTTGAAAAGGCCGAGGAAGACAAGAACAAGAATGATGCCGAAGCTTTGGAGGATATTAAAGCGCTTGCCGCAATGGAGGCTGACGCTTATGACTATCTGCCACGGCCTGTTGGCAAGGTTAAAAAGCGTGACCACAGCTTTTTGAAGGCATTTATTCTGATGCTTGTTGTTTTTGCCGCTTTGTTCTTTGTGACCGCAAGGCTTATTTTCGGCAAGGGCTGGATAACAAACCTTATTAACGGCAAGCCCGAGGGAATTAGTTTTACTTTGCCCATTGCCGAGCTGCCCGAGCTTGAGGAACAGTTTTACCAGCCTGACGGAAGATTTACAACAGAAGGTGTGGCAAGAGCCGTTTCCCCCTCGATTGTAACGGTTGAGGCTTTTATTGACGGCTATGCTTTTGCACCCTATGGACAGGGCTCGGGCATAATTATGTCCGAGGACGGATATATCATCACCAATGCGCACGTTATTGACGGCGCAACCCTTGGCATTTCGGTGAGGCTGCACAACGGCAACGAGTATGATGCTTTGGTCATCGGCAGCGATTACAAAAGCGATATTGCCGTGCTTAAAATCACCACAGCCGAGAAGTTGTTCCCCGCACAGTTCGGTGATTCGGACGCTTTGATTTTGGGTGAGCAGGTCGTGGCTATCGGCACACCCGCAGGGCTTGAACAGACCGTTACCGCGGGCTGTGTTTCCGGCCTCGACAGAATGATAAAGGTGAATGATGATAACATCAACATGTCCTGCATTCAGATCGACGCCGCTATCAACCCCGGCAACTCGGGCGGCGCATTAATTAATATGTGGGGACAGGTTATCGGCATAACCTCGTCGAAGCTTGATTCGGTCGATTATGACAACATTGGCTTTGCGATTGAAATGTCGGCGGCGAAGCCTGTTATCGAAAGCCTTATCGAGCACGGCAGAGTTTTGGGCAGACCGAAGATTGGCATTAGCTTCTATCAGTTCGACGAAGCGACCGCAGACTATTACAACACCATTCCCGGTCTTCACATTGCAGAGATCGACCAGAGCTGTGACATTGCCAACACCGAGCTTGCGGTTGACGACGTTATAACCAGCATGAACGGTATGCCTGTTATGAGCTCGGACGACGTTTATGCAATTATTTTAGAGCTTCAGCCGGGCGACACAGTTAAGGCAGAGGTTACAAGATTTAACGAAGACGGCAGTGTAAGCAACTTCGAGATTGAATTTAAGCTGATGGAGGATGATTCCTCGTTTGTTGAGGCGAAGGACGAACCCGAAGTTGAACAAGGCGCAGAATAATAAAACGTGACCGTCTGAAAAGGCGGTCATGGTTTTAAGAGAGGGGACGAAATGGCAAACGAAAAGAAGACAATATCGAAAAAGAAACTGGAAAAGAGACGACTGCTTATAGAAGTTCTGTTTACCTTCCTGTGGGTTTTTGCGATTATGTTTGCGGCTTTTTACTGTCATTCGCCAATATTCAAGACTTCGCTAAGCAATAACATTTGCATAATTACAGTAAACGCAGTCCTTTCAGCAATGATTGGATATACAATATGGGATTACAGAAAAGAATACTCTTTGTTTAACAAGATTTTGCATTGTGTCTTAATTGTAACTCTTTGGCTGCCAATGATAATACCGTGGCACAAAGCTGTTATGATGATTGACATTCTTGTTGGTTTAACTGTATTTTGCTACTTAACATTTGTTTTAAGCAGTTACAGCTTCCGCATATTGCCCTATGCCATGTACTTCTTCGTTCTGCGTGGAGCAGGGCCGTCTCTTTGCGGGTATTTTGATACAGGAAAAGTGCCATGTATAGTATACGTTATAGTAGGCATAATTTCGCTTATATTTGCTGTTTTTGCTTTCAGCTCCGCAGATTTTGGATATAACAACAAAAACACAGGCAGGCGTGAAAACGGTAAAAAGCACAGCGTTATAACACAGGTAATAGTTTTCGCAATACTATTGCTGATCATGTTTTCACACATTGGCAATATAACAGGCAGTGTAAACTATGCATTTGATTTTTCTGAGCCGCAGAGAATTACAACAACAGTCATAGAAACCGAAGAAGAAAACGTGCCGACAGGCAAAAGCTCTCGGAGAATAGATTACTATGTTTTAGCCGAAGTGAATGGTGAAAAAATGAAAATTCAGACCACCAGAACAGTTTATAACCAAATTGAAACGGGCGATGAAATTGCCGTTCTGATTTATGACGGCGCACTCTCATTCCCCTATTACATAATAGAACCAATCGAATAGTCCCTCAAACAAAAGCCCGACCGCCAAATAATTGACGGTCGGGTTACTTTAATTAAAGGAGTCGAATCTTCTTTTTAACGGTTGCCTTTTCGGCAAGGAGTGCAAGGCTCTTATCGATCTCGGTCTCTACGATGT
>JAZSPX010000234.1:0-3643 GCA_045537675.1 Candidatus Faeciplasma sp.
CCCTAGTACGAGAGGACCGGGATGGACGCACCTCTGGTGCACCAGTTGTCACGCCAGTGGCACAGCTGGGCAGCTATGTGCGGATCGGATAAACGCTGAAAGCATCTAAGCGTGAAGCCGTCCTTAAGATAAGATATCCCATCAGGTTAACTGAGTAAGACCCCCGGAAGACTACCGGGTTGATAGGCTCAAAGTGTAAGCGTGGTGACACGTTCAGCTAGCGAGTACTAATCGGTCGAGGGCTTAACCTTTAGATTATGTTCAGAACACTGCTTACAAACATAAAACATTATTCAATTTTGAGGTTACTATGTAACCTAAGTCGGTGACGATTGTGATGAGGTTCCACCTGTTCCCATGCCGAACACAGAAGTTAAGCTCATTCACGCCTACGATACTTGGCTGGCGACGGCCTGGGAAAATTGGTGTTGCCGACACTTATGCACCATTAGCTCAGTTGGTAGAGCAACTGACTCTTAATCAGTGGGTCCTGGGTTCGAGTCCCCGATGGTGCACCAATTGGCCCGTTGGTCAAGCGGCTAAGACACCGGCCTCTCACGCCGGTAACGCGAGTTCGATTCTCGCACGGGTCACCATATGCCACTTACCGCCGGAGGTACTTAGAGTGAGCTTTCCGCGGGAGGCTCATTTTTACTTTATTGGGCCAATAGCTCAGTTGGTTAGAGCAACCGGCTCATAACCGGTCGGTCCGGGGTTCGAGTCCCTGTTGGCCCACCAAATTGAATATAGGGGTATAGTTCAGCTGGTAGAGCAGCAGTCTCCAAAACTGTTTGTCGAGGGTTCAAATCCTTCTGCCCCTGCCAATAAAATAACACCACCCATCGGGTGGTGTTATTTTATTTACAAAAGCTAACGGTGTAGGACCGAGAACGCAAGGCGTTCTCTTATTTTGCGCTTCGCAAATCTTCTCATTTATCGAAATTCCGGCGCAAAATTGTTCAACATCCTTCTGCTATTCTAATCCCCCCACCCAAAAAAGGTGGGGTTTTTACTTTATATGGATATATATTCAATTGTCATGGCAACTATATTTCAATAAATCAATTCTAAGTTACAATATATCAATGACAACCCACTCTTGCAAATGCTATAATTAATCATAAATCAGTAATCTTTTAATTTACGAGGTGCACTATGAAAAAAATTCTGATAGTTTTATCATGCTTTGTTTTGCTTTTAACATCGCTTGCCATTCCTGTTACAGCTGAAGATATGGTGCTTGGCAGAAGCGTCATCTTCGAACAGGTGCAGTCAAGTGCTAATGACAGGGTGACAAAGCTTTCTCAGGGCGTTCCAATCAACGGCTGGTACGTCTGGATAACCCACGGCGCAGACGGTTTTAACACCCTCTACTCCGCTCTCGAGGGGGAGGGAGCCGAGCTTATTATCAAGTTCAAGGGCGACTATGACATCAGCGCATCGTTCACTCATTGGGGCACAGTTAGCTCTGTTGCCTGCACCGACGTTGTGACTGAAGGCGAATATAACTATGCCATCTTCGACGTTGATGCTGTTAAAAGAATGTTCACCAATTACGAAACCAACTCGGCCAATATCGACGAGCGCGGAAACGTTAAAAGCCCTGTTGCAATGTCGTTAGACGGCAGAGGAGGAAACGGCGGCTTCGACACTATCTACGGTGTATACGTTGTTTCTTCAATCCCTGTTGACCCTTCGTTTGCAACCACTGCAACCATTGATATGGACACCACCTACCAGACTATCGACGGCTTCGGTGCTTCCTACACATGGTATTCCGATTGGATGCTTCAGATAGATATGAAGGAAACAGGCTTCGACTATATCTTCAACGAGGCTGAATTTAACATTCTGCGCTTCCGCGACCAGCACGGCCTTTCGGGTGATGAAAAATACGAGCCCATTAACGGTTATCCCAAATATTTCGAATACTACGATGCCGCAGTTAAGCGAGGAATCGAGCCCATTGTTTTGGTAACAAGCTGGGGACAGTACGACAGATCGTTGCCCTTTGTTGAATACACCGAAAAAGCAGCAAACGGTTACAGCTATTACACCCTTGCAAAAGATGAAAACGGCGAATATATGTATGATGAGCTTGCAGATTTCTGCGTTCAGTCAATTCAATACTTCATCGACGCCGGTATTCCCGTTGACTATTTCTCCATCTCCAACGAAATAGAGCTTCAGGAACGCCATATCGACGAACAAGGCAACGCCCGAAACGATGCCGGATTCTTCTTTGGATTTGAAGAAAACGAAGACCACTGCGCTTACTGGAAAGCTCACCTTGCTGTTTATGAAGCCTTTGAAGAAGCATTTGGCGACGATGCACCCTCAATCATCGGTGCCGAAACAATGGCAGGCGAGAACTATTACCTCCACGGCTATTTAGACCCGCTTATCGAAAACTACCCCGAAACGTTTGACGTTGTTGCGCACCATCTTTACGGCACATCGCTCAGCGAGCGCAACTTTGCTAACATCTATCGTGAGTTTGGTGACGACTATCGTCTGTGGCAGACCGAATGGTATGAAAACGACTACATGCTTTTGGGCGAGGTTATTTTAGACGAGCTTGTAAACGAAAACCTCAACGCTTTCCTTTATTGGAATGGTGTTTGGCCGCACGATGACGGTAACTGCCTTATCGAGATTACCGACTGGTCGTGGGTGCCCGATTGGCCTCATTACGCAACCGTAACAAGAATGCCCGCGCATTACATAATGACTCACTTCTCCAAGTTCATTAAAAACGGCTACCAGCGTGTCGATGTTTCCGAAGGTTTACGTTCAAAAATCGGCGCTTTCAAGTCGCCCGAAGGCGATAA
This sequence comes from Candidatus Faeciplasma sp., assembly GCA_045537675.1. GTDB lineage: Bacteria > Bacillota > Clostridia > Oscillospirales > Ruminococcaceae > Faeciplasma. The sequence continues at coordinate 2,832 of JAZSPX010000234.1, forward strand.
GCTTGTAGTGGTTGCATCAAACAACACAGCAAAAGACGAGGTCTTAAACATTGTGCATGAGGGCACCGTTTTGTCTTCACAGGTCTATCAGTCCACCGCATCGGACAGCAAGTACTTCCAGGAAGTGGGCGAGTTCGTAGGCGCACTCGATTTGCCTGCAGGAAGCCTGACTACCATTGTGTTCGAGCTTGACACAGTAGACGAAGATTATGTGCCCATTCGCGGCGACCTTAACCGTGACAAGAAGGTAGATAACAAAGACGCTATCTATGCTTTATATTCAACGATTTTCGGCGTGGTTTCATATCCCCTGAATCAGGATGCCGATTTCTATAAAGACGGTGTATTCGACAATAACGATGCTATCTATCTTTTGTACCACACCGTTTTCGGAGGCGAGGAATACCCCCTCGACTAAACTCCTTGTTAAATAGTTTTAAGGACTTGTAACAATGAAAAGTAAAAGATTATTATCACTGATTATATGCTTAATTTTGGCGCTGTCGTTCACGTTAACGTCCTGCTCTGCCCCTGTGGCAGAGGTTGACAACACGGTAACGACAATCATTGCCGGTTCCGATTTCCAATATCTCGACGGTAACGAGGTCGGACGTGAAAGATTGACAAGCTTCATGAACACGCTCGTTTCAAACGGCGTTGAAAAAGCCGACGGTTTCTTGTTCTGCGGCGAGTACGACTTTGGCTATGGCAATGCCGAACAAACAACAACCGCAATCAACCTTATAACCGAGACTATCTCTCACGTTGTATCTGATAATCTTGTGTTTGTGCAAGGCAACCACGATGCCGCT
>JAZSPX010000093.1:0-3329 GCA_045537675.1 Candidatus Faeciplasma sp.
TAAGAGACTGGTACTCTAACTTCAGACTTTTGTCCGATAAATTTTTGTACGCTTATGATGTTGACGGAAATAAATATTTCTGTGATGACATCGGCAAGCTCGATAAGAAGAGCCTTGCAATTTTAGAAATCTACATCTAACTGTTTCCCTTATGAAAGGGGTGATTATTGCCTATGAATTTAAAACTTTCAGCACCCGAGGGTATAGAGCTTGACAGTCTTGTCTTTTCGCTGCCGTTCAACATCAGCAATTCTGACAGACGTGTTAACGGTCACTTGTGCGTCACGCGCGAGGAGATAATGGTATATGTAAACGGCGAACTTAAAGAAACGCTCGAATTCAATCAGTTCGAGGAGTACGCCTGCGAGCAGCTTGTCGGTTGTTCAATGATGGTTGGCAGAATTGATGACAAAGACGTTAAGTGCATCTGTGCCTTCACACAGGACAACTTTGTGGCCTTTGCCGAACTTTGCAAGCTTTTGAACCACTATCTGACAACAGGCGAATTCATTACCGAAAGTGACATTGACGAGCCTAAGTGTCCCAAGTGTCATTTGCCGTTAGACGGCTATTCCGAATGCCCTTACTGTCAGTCTAAAATAAAGGTGTTCTCTAAGCTTTTAAAGCGTGTAGCACCTTATAAAAAACCTTTTGCAATTGCAATTCTGTGCACGATTGTTGCCCAGCTTCTCGGCGTAATCGAGCCTTATGTCAACAGAATTTTGGTTGACGACTATGTGTTGCCGCAAAACACCTCTAACTGGACCGGCTTTGGTTTGCTGTGCGGTGCAATGCTGTTGATCGTAGTTATCAACACTATCCTCGATTATATTAACATGAAGTGCAGCTTCCGCGTTGCACTTAACCTCAGCCAGGATTTAAGACAGGACGTTTTCAATAAGACACTTGATTTGTCTATGTCCTCGATTTCCAAGAAAACAGCGGGCGAGCTTATCAACCGTGTTTCTAACGACGCTAACAAGCTTCAGAGCTTTATTACCGATAACGGTAAAAATGCTATCGTAAGAATCATGTCGCTTATCATTATAGCAATAATCCTGTTCATAATGAACTGGAAGCTTGCGTTAATGGCTGTTTTGCCGATTCCTTTGGCAGTATATATTGTTAAAAAGCTTTATAACGTAATTCACATGCACTTCGGCAGGTCGTGGAGGTTTAATAACCTTCACTCCCGCTTGCTTCACGACACCTTAAACGGTATCAGAGTTGTTAAAACCTGTGGTACCGAAAAGGATGAAATCGTAAGATATGAACAGGCTTCAGGCAAGTGGGCAGCTGCCGCATCCAGAGCAGAAGTTGTCTGGTCTTTAATCTGGCCTGTAATCAACTTTGTAATGACCATCGGTCACTTCTTTGTACTTTACTTCGGCTCGATGATGATTTTGAATAAGTTCCCTGGCTTAGGCTCAATGACCTTAGGTCAGCTTATTCAGTTCACTTCCTATGTTTCAATGCTTTATAACCCGCTTCGTTGGTTAATGCAGATGCCCAGAACCTTGGCCGACGTTTCAATCAGTGCTTCTAAGGTGTTTGAAATCTTAGAGGAGCAGACAGACGTTCGCGACGATAAGGACAGCGTAGACCTTGACATCAAGGGTGATATCGACTTCAACCACGTTTTCTTCGGTTACAAGGTTTATAATCCTGTACTTAAAGATATTACCTGCAAGTTTGAACAGGGCAAAATGTATGGTATTGTCGGTCATTCGGGCGTAGGTAAATCTACAATGATCAACCTTATTCTCCGTCTTTATGATACCACTCAAGGCTCACTTAAAATCGACGGTGTTGACATTAAGAAGATTTCTCAGCAAAGCCTGCGTTCACAGGTTGGTGTTGTTTTGCAGGAAACCTACCTCTTTGAGGGAAGTATTCTTGATAACATCTCTTATGCTAAGCCGGACGCTACTTTTGAAGAGATTGTAGATGCCGCAAAGATTGCACATGCACACGAGTTTATCACCAAGCTGCCCGACGGTTACAACACCCGTGTCGGCAACAAGGGTCACACTCTTTCGGGCGGTGAACGCCAGCGAATTGCAATCGCCCGTGCAATTTTGCATAACCCCAAGATTATCATTCTTGACGAAGCTACAGCTTCTTTGGATACTGAGACCGAGCGTCAGATCCAGGAAGGCCTTGGCGAGCTTTGCAAGGGCAGAACCACCATTGCCATTGCTCACAGACTTTCGACACTTTCCAATGCCGACAGCCTTATAGTTTTGGACAAGGGACGTCTTGCAGAAATGGGCTCGCACGATGAGCTTATGCGCCAAAAGGGTGTATATTATAACCTTGTAATGGCACAAAGACAGACCACCAAGATGAAGAAAGTTGAAAAGACCGCACTTGCAAATGCATAATTAAAAATAAAACACGCTGTAACTGATTAAAGCTGCAGCGTGTTATTTTTTGTGTTTAAAACAGTTCGTCAAGCAAACGGTAATACTCAAGCTTTTTAAAGTTCGGCTCTATGCCAAGCTTTTCAAACAGCAGATCGGGTGAGAAGTTTTCATAAACCTTGCCGCCATAAGTGCCGTCGAAGTTGTGAATAAGACTGCGGTAGCAAAGCGCAATATCACGCCACTTGTCACCGATTCCTGTGTCACCGAGGTCGATAAATCCGCTGATTTTGCCTTCATTAATAAAAATATTTGGCAGGCAAAAATCACCGTGAGATAGAACAGGCTCATACTCGGGCCTGTTCTCCTCGAGCCATTTAAGCAAATCCTCGGGAGTTCTAAATTTGCCGTTCTCGCCAAAGGTATCAGCTTCCACGTTATCAAGGTCATAAAGCTTGTTATCAACCCTGAATTTTGCTTCTTTCAGTTCAATATCAATATCTCTCACAACGGGGCAGTCCGATATATCAACTGTCCAAAGCATTTTTAAACCGTTTGCCAAATGCTCGCAAAGCTCGTCCGGTCGCTCGAGGTAGTATTCATCGCAGGACATCTTGCCCTTAACCCGTGACATCAAAAGATAGTTAAATCCGTTTTCTTTTGCAACACATATCACTTTTGGCGAGGGGATCTTGCCATCAAGCCAGCGCATAATGCTAATCATTCTGTCAAAATGTGCATTAGGATTCTCAATTTTCAAGACCATATCATCAAAGGTTAAAACCTTAGAACCCGACATTCCAATGCTATCAACTGTGTAGGGAAGGTCTTTGATGTAATTGCTTATCTCGCTTGGTATTTTTAAGTCAATGCATTTATCCATTTTAAATTTCCTCTTATGCAATTTGCAGGTGCAGGGTAGCCCCCACACCTGCATTAATTTTATCCGAAATATACGTCATACCA
>JAZSPX010000069.1:0-3603 GCA_045537675.1 Candidatus Faeciplasma sp.
CCCTGCTTGCAAAGGCTGTAGCAGGCGAAGCAGGTGTGCCTTTCCTCTCACTCTCAGGCTCCGACTTCGTAGAGCTCTATGTCGGTGCAGGTGCCGCCCGTGTGCGTGACCTGTTCGACCAGGCTAAAAAGAGCGCTCCCTCCATCGTATTCATCGACGAAATCGACGCTGTCGGCAGACACCGCGGCGCAGGTCTCGGCGGCGGCCACGACGAAAGAGAACAGACCCTTAACCAGCTCCTTGTCGAGATGGACGGTTTCACAGGCGACGCTGGTGTAATCGTAATCGCAGCAACCAACCGCCGCGACGTTTTAGACCCCGCACTCCTTCGCCCCGGCCGTTTTGACAGACAGGTTTACGTCAACTACCCCGACCTTAAGGGCAGGGAAGCCATTTTAAAGGTTCACGCTAAAAACAAGCCCCTCGCACCCGACGTTGACCTTAAAGCAATCGCAAGCACCACCCCCGGCTTCACAGGTGCCGACCTTGCAAACCTCATGAACGAAGCTGCCCTTCTTGCCGCTAAAAGAGGGAAGAAGGCCATCACCGCACAGGACTTGGCAGATGCCTCAACCAAGGTTATCGTCGGCCCCGAAAAGCGTTCACGAGTTGTCACACCCGAAAGCCAGAAGCTCACCGCCTATCACGAGGCCGGTCACGCTCTTTGCTACTACTATTGCCCCACACAGGATAAGGTTGGCGAAATCTCCATTGTCCCCACAGGCTTTGCAGGCGGCTATACCATGGCTGCACCCGACCAGGACAAGGACTTCATCACCAAAACCGAAATGAAGGAAAGAATCATCACCCTTCTTGGCGGCCGTGCTGCCGAAAAGGTAGTGCTCGACGACATTTCAACAGGCGCTTCCAACGACCTTGAACGTGCCACAAAAATCGCAAGAAGCATGGTTACAAAATACGGCTTCTCCGATAAGATCGGTCCTGTTGTATACGGCTCCGACGAAGACGAGGTATTCTTAGGCCGCGACTACAACGCTCAGAAGGTATACTCCGAAAACATAGCGTCCGAGATTGATGCTGAAATGCGTGCAATCGTTCACGGCGCATATGATGAGGCTATCAGCATTCTCACTCAGCATATCGACAAGCTCCACGATGTTGCACAGTATCTTCTTAAGCACGAAAAGATGAACGGCGAACAGTTCGAGCGCATAATGAACGGCGAGTTTTTAGACACTGACGAAGTGAACGAAATCCCCGTAATCGACATTCCTGCGGTTGAAATGCCCTCGGTAGAAATCAGCCCCGACAACGAATAATAATTAAAACAAAAGGCTGTAAGGAATTACCTTGCAGCCTTTTTCACGTATTTAAGGTTTTCTCCATATTATAAACAAAAAGAGCTATTGGAGGAACTGTTATGCCTGATAAATCTTACTTTTTGGGTTGCCCCACACCCGAAGGCTTTTCAACCAACATTCACGACGACATTAACTCTTGCGCCCTGTTTACCTATATTTTAAAGGGAGGGCCGGGCACAGGCAAATCGACATTAATGAAGAAAATTGCCGCCATTTTGCCCGATGCCGAGCTTTACTATTGCTCAAGCGACCCCGACTCGTTAGACGCAGTTATTTCGCGCGAGAAGGGGATAATGGTAGTAGACGGCACTTCACCCCACGTCTTCGATCCGGCTTACCCCGGTGTGTGCCAGCGCATTGTCGACCTCGGTCAGTTCTGGGATAAGGAAAAGCTTGCAGCCTCTAAAGAGGCGGTTATCGCCTTAATGGACGATAACAAACGCCTTCACGCCCGTGCCAAAAGGTACTTAAAAGCCGCAACAGGCCTATATTCCGACATTTTAGCGTTAGGTGAATCTGCCCTCAACCGTCAGAAGTTAGATGCCTATGCCGAAAGGGTTTCGGCAAAGCTAATACCCAAAGCAAGCACCGCAAAACACGGCAGAATAATCCGACGCCGCATAACCTCAATCACGCCAAAAGGCATCATCACGCAAGAAAGCGCATTCATCGGCTGTAAGCTATATTATATCGACGATGCCTGCATCGCCGTTACCGACAGGCTTTTAAAAACCCTCGGCGTAATCTCTGCCAACAGGGGATACGACACAATCGTCAGCACCAACCCCATCATGCCCGACTCGGTCTATGACCACGTTGTCATTCCTTCGCTTGGCATAGCTTTCACCTCTAAGCCGTTAGCAGGCGCGCAGAAAATAAATTCGCTACGTTTTTATGACCACGCCATTCTGAAAGATAAGCGCAAGCGCCTTCAGTTTGCCGCCACCGCAGGCACCGAGCTTATTAAAGAGACCGCAAACGTTCTTGCAAAAGCAAAAGCTGTGCACGACGACCTTGAAAGTCATTACATCAACGCCATGAATTTCGATATGCTTAACGAATATACCAGCACTCTTATCGAAGAAATTAAAAACAAATAAAACAAAGCCGCACTTAATTTTGGTGCGGCTGTTTTACTGTTCACTTTTTCATGCATTCAGCAGGTTGCTGCGTCTTTCGTTAAACGCCGCACGGTATTCTGCAGGCGAAACGCCCTCCTGCCTCTTAAAAACAACACAGAAGTAGGAGCAATCGTTATAACCGACAGCTTTCGAAACCTCGTTTATCGAAAGGTTAGTCTCGCACAAAAGCTTCTTCGATTCAAATATACGCTTTTTGGTGAGGTGCTCAAACGGGCGCATGTTAAGGCACTCTTTAAATATTCTGCAAATATACTGCGGAGAAAGGTCTGCAATCTTTGCAAGCTCTTTAAGGGTTATACCCGTTGCATAGTTCTTATCAATATAATCAAGAATAGGCGCAAGCTGGTCCATTCTGTGATTTTCCTTTGTCGAAGCAGGACAGGTGATAAGCTTATTAAGCTCTACAAGGAAGGTGTAAAGCAAAGCTGAATTTGTGTGACCGTTGTTAAGGCTGTTTGTTCTTATCGTTTTAAGCATCTTCTGCCACAAAGAATCGAACACACTGTAATCAGTCATTTTAAAAACAAAGGGCTTGTCAAATTCAAAAGCAGGCAAAACGCTTTCAATACAAGCGCCCGAGAATGTTATCCAATGTGTTTCCCATTCTCCTGCCTGTGTAGGCTTATATTCATGAGGCTGCATAGCGGGCAGGAAAAATCCTGTTCCCTGCGGAATTTTATATTCATTTCCGTCGATATACAGAACACCTTCGCCGCGCGCACCAAAAATAATCTGATGATATACGTGTCCGTTTGTTCTGCGGCAATGATATTCGGGGTCGGTAGATCCAACACCTGTTACATATAATGGTAGTTTAACTTCGTCGCCAAGTAAGGCAAAATAGAATTCCTGCATCGATAGTCACCTCGTAATTAAACGTAACAGTTTAAAGTGATACATGTTACAATATTATCATAACACTTAAAGCATATAATGTCAATGTTTAATTTAGTTGTATTTAAGCAGAATTTAGCAGTACTTAATTGTATAACTTGAACAAACTTTCGCTATCAACATCTTAAACTGCCTGCTTTTAGGCTTGTTTCATATTCTGCGACACTGTGACCCTGCCACACCGCCAAACCAATCGCGCCATCGTCCCGCCCCTGCGGGGCGGGCGTTATAATTTTTCCGCTTCG
>JAZSPX010000182.1:0-7725 GCA_045537675.1 Candidatus Faeciplasma sp.
TGTCGGGCACAGCAATGAAGTACTGCCAAACCTTGCCTGCAAGGCCGTTCTTGTCAAATTCTTCGCGCAAAATAGCGTCAGCTTCACGCAAAGCGTTAAGTCTGTCACGGGTGATAGCGCCCAAGCATCTTACGCCCAAACCGGGGCCGGGGAAGGGCTGACGGTCTACCATTTCGGAAGGCAAGCCCAAAGCCTTGCCGACAACTCTTACTTCGTCCTTATAAAGAAGCTTAACGGGTTCAACAAGCTCGAACTGCATTTCTTCGGGCAAGCCGCCAACGTTGTGGTGAGCCTTAACGCCGTCAGATTCCAAAATGTCGGGGTAAATTGTACCCTGTGCCAAGAAGGAAATGCCTTCAAGCTTTCTTGCTTCTTCGTCGAAAACAACGATAAACTCGTTGCCGATAATCTTTCTCTTGGTTTCGGGGTCAGCAACTCCTGCAAGCTTGTCGAGGAAACGGTCGGTAGCGTCGATGTAAACAAGGTTAGCGTCTAACTGGTTGCGGAAAACTTCAATTACCTGTTCGCTTTCGCCCTTGCGCATAAGTCCGTGGTTAACGTGTACGCAAACAAGCTGCTTGCCGATTGCCTTGATGAGAAGTGCAGCAACAACGGACGAGTCTACGCCGCCGGAGAGTGCAAGCAAAACTTTTTTGTTGCCAACCTGCTCGCGAACTAATGCCACCTGCTCGTCAATAAAAGCGTTTGCAAGTTCGGGGGTTGTAATTCTTGCCATGTTTTCAGGTCTTACGTTTGAATCCATACTTTTTTCCTCCAATAATCAAAGATAGATTTGCAAAAAGTTGTTCTACCCGATATAAATTATTTTACTCAATAATTATAAATCAGAGTTCATTTAAAATCAATTATTATTTTACAAGATTGTTTAGCTTTATTGCGATAAATTTTTATGCAATTTTTACGCAATCGTGTCAGTTTCGCCCTCGCCCTGCAATTCATCGGCGTTTTCGGGGAGGGATTCGGGCACTTCCTCGATAACAGGCGGAACATATTCGGTCATGTTTCCGTCAATGTCAAAGGCATAGCCGTTGGGGTTGCAGAGTGTGTTCATTAAATCAATTATCTGTGTGTAGCGTTCAGAATCCTGCTTTAAATAATATACTTTATAAGATTTGATGAACAAAGGGTGAACTTTAAGCGATACAAAGCCGTTTTTATCCACGGTTATATCAAAAATGACTGTCAAGCCGTCAATGTCGTCATCGACATGCCAGAAAATGAAGTTGCCGATTGAATAGAAAATGGGCTTGCCGTTATAAAACTCGATAGGCTGTAATGTGTGCGAGTGACCGCCCATTACCATGTCGGCACCAGCGTCAATCAGCGCTTTCGACATTCTTTCCTGATAAGAGGTTATTTCAAAGACTTCCTCGGTGCCATAGTGTAAAAAGACGATTAAAACGTCGCACTGCGAGTCGTATTCTTTAACTTTTTCAAGGTATGCCTGTGTGCGCTTATCGCTTACAGAATGAACCTGGTTAATGCCTGCGTGCCCCTCGCCTGCGGCATAGTCTTCGGGCAGCCAGACACGGTTGCAGCCTGTAAATCCGATCTTAACGCCGTTAACCTCTTTAACAACAAGGCCGGCCGCTTCGTTATAGTCATTTCCTGCACCAAAATAGTTTATTCCATATTCGTCAAGATGCATGAATGTATCTAAAAGTGCGTCGTAACCGAAGTCACGGGTGTGGTTGTTTGCAAGGTTGACAAGGTCGATGCCTGCGTTAACAAAGCCTTCAAGCATTTCGGGCGGGGTGCGGAAACCAAAGCCCTCCTTCTTTTCGGAAACGCCGCGTGTGCTTACGCAGGTTTCAAGGTTGACGATAGAAAGGTCAGCCGCACTTAAAACCTCGCTCACTTCTGCCCAGGGGTAGTCAACTCCCTTGCGATAGGCAACCTCGGCAAACTCCGAGTCGATTGAGGTATCGCCGCCGATGCAGATCCTAACCGTCGCATCCTCGGGGTAAACAGGCTCCTCAACCTCGGGTGCAGGTTCTTCGGTAGTGGTTATCTCCGGCTCGGTAGTTATAGCTTCGGTGGTGGTTGCTTCAGTCGTAGTGGTTACTTCTGTGGTTGTAGCCTCGGTTGTCGTGGTGGCTTCGGTTGTTGTCACTTCAGGCTCGGTAACCGACGGCTCGGTTGTGGTCACGATAGGGTCAGTAACCTTTGGCAAGGTGGTATCGGCGGGCAGGCGGTCGCCATCGGGTGCGTTGCTCATGCGCAACGCAATTCCAATTGCCAAGGCAATCGCAAACACGCATATGAAAACAGCGACAAGTCGTTTAGGGTTCATTTTCACACCTCGCTTAAGAAAAAGTAAGTTTTTTGTAATTATATCATATTTGAAAGACCGTGTCTATACAAACTGCCTGCAAAAGTGCGCTTTTCGGCAGTTTGTTCATCGCCCGATTGCCTGCAGGGCGAAGCCGCAGCCCGAGGGGCTTTGCCCCTCGGGCGCTTCCCCAGTGCCGCCACAGGCGGCACTGGGAATACCGCCGCCATTCGGCGGCGGGCGGCTTCGCCGCACAAGCACCGACAAAAAAGCTCTGCGGTGGGTGACCGCAAAGCTTTCAAAATTATCTTTCGCACTTTTTTGCCTTAACCAGCTTATAGTAAAAATCGAGGTAAAGCCACAGCGACATTGCCATAACACCGGCACAAATTAAGATGAGAATGTTTGCATAAACCTCGGGAATTCCCGTGAACAGAAGCAAAACAAACATAACAGCATATAAAATAACTGTGCTTAACTTGCCGTGCCATTTTGCCGAGTTTACCGAATCGGTGTTTTTAAACACGATGTAGCCTGCCAAGAACATTACAGCCTCTTTTAAAACAAAGAAGATTATTAAAGCTATCATCCATTTATATCTTGAAATAAGGCAGATTATAAGCGTGCCCTGTGTCATCTTGTCGGCAACGGGGTCCAAAAACTTTCCAAAGTTAGAAACCATGTTGAACTTTCTTGCGATCTTGCCGTCAACAATGTCCGAAAGTCCCGAGATTATTATTAAAATCATCGCAACGGTGTAATTCTGCAGACCGCAATAAATCCAGATGATAAACGGGATAAGTGCTATTCTGAACATGCTTATAACATTAGGTATCGTCCATATGTCTTCTTTTTTCAAATGGTCTCTTACTCTTGGTTCGCTCATAATATCGCCTCCTTCCACTTGCATTTCTATACATAAGAATAGCACTAAAATTGCCAATAGTCAAGAAAAAAGCCCGTTTCTTAATAAACGGGCTTTTGTGCTCTTTACAAGAATATTTCCGGTCTATTATATTTCGTAATTTTTCATTCTTCAGGCCAAAACAGCTCATCAAGCGTCTTACCCAAAGCCTTGCAGATAGCTACGCATAGCTTCAGCGTAGGGTTATAGGTTCCCGACTCGATCAGCCCGATCGTTTGGCGGGTTACGCCCAGCATCTCGGCCAGCTGTTCCTGGCTGAGGTCTTTTTCGATGCGGGCAATTTTCATTTTTTTATTCTTCATGTTCTGCCTCCGATACGGCTTTATCCGCCTGTTTTCCGCCTATTTTAAGCAGTGCAACGAACATGAGGTAGAACAATATACCCCACATTGCACCCATGCCGATAACCTTCACCAGACCAATGGGATTGAATGCGCCATCTTTTATGCACGAAGGGCCGCCCATCACAATACCGAAGAAAAGTGCGCCCAGGGCAGTGCTCCTTGCCAACTTACCTTTGCCTGTGGTCTCTGCTTTTTTATTGCCCCACTGGAACAGACCGTTTTTCACCGCCAGTATCGTATACACCAACGCCGGAATTGACCATACGATAATTGATGCCGCATACCAACCGATATGTTCAGAATCGAGCATAATAAGACAAAACTCACCGAAAACCAGAGTCAAAAGCATTGCCATAAAGCTCTTGGCCAAACAGGTTGTGCGGATTTCTCGGAGAATGTCATCTTCAGCACGCCACACGCCCTTGATGGTCAGCATTACTGCTGTTGTGCCTAAACCTACTGCCAGTGCGAGCCAATCCAGCAGGCAGTACGCTGCACCGCCCAGGCATAGCTTGACAATCAGCACAATAATCTGCAGCCCAATCATCACCCACAACAGCTTTGCGGAAAGTGCGTTGCTGCTTTTTTCAATTCTTTCGTCTACTTTTTTCATGAGAATATCCTCCTTTTTCTCTGTACAAACACAGTATAGCATATCACTTTGCAAAATGCAAGATATATTTTGCATTTTGCATGATAAAAAAGCTAAATTCTTATTTTGGAATCCTCAAAGCTACACATTTATAGAAAAAAGCGCTCCGAAAATCGGAACGCCTTTTCATATCTGTCATAATTAATCCAATTCCTTCTTGCCTGTGTAAAGCTCGTGGTATCTTCCGCCAAGCTCCAAAAGCTGGTCGTGGTTGCCGCGTTCAATAATCTCGCCGTTTTCAAGCACCATAATGGCGTTTGCGTTTCTAACGGTCGAAAGTCTGTGCGCAATTACAAACGTTGTGCGGTCCTTCATCAGTCTGTCCATGCCGTGTTCAATGTGTCGCTCGGTACGGGTATCAACCGATGACGTAGCTTCGTCCAGAACGAGAATAGGTGCGTTTGAAAGTGCTGCACGGGCAATGTTCAAAAGCTGTCGCTGTCCCTGAGAGAGGTTTGCGCCGTCTGACTCAAGAACTGTGTCGTAACCGTTTTCAAGTCTCATAATAAACGAGTGTGCGCTTGCGGTCTTTGCGGCGGCAACAACTTCTTCGTCGGTAGCGTCTAGTCTGCCATAGCGGATATTATCTTTAACAGTGCCTGTAAACAGGTGGGTATCCTGCAATACCATTGCAATGTTTTCGCGCAGGTAATCGCGGTTGTAATTTCTCACGTCAACGCCGTCGATAAGGATCTCACCCTCGTTAATGTCATAAAAACGGTTCAAGAGGTTTGTAACAGTGGTCTTGCCTGCACCTGTCGAGCCGACGAACGCGATCTTCTGACCCTTCTTTGCATAAAGGCTTATGTTCTTAAGAACAGTCTTTTCGGGAACGTAGCCGAAGGTTACGTTGTTCAGAACGACCTCGCCCTTAATGCCCGAGGTAACGGCATTTTCGGGGTCTGGGGCTTCAGGTGCGGTGTCCATAACGTCAAATACACGCTCGGCACCTGCAAGAGCCGAGAAGATGGTAGCCATCTGCGAAGAAAGCATGTTGATAGGCATCGAGAACTGGCGGGAATAGTTTGCGAAAACCGTGAGCGCACCGGGAGTGAGCGCACCTAAAACCATCATAATGCCGCCAACACCAACAGTTACGCCAAACGAAATCTGAGAGGTGTTGCCCATGATGGGCCCCATAATTCCTCCCCAGAACTGGGCTTTGAACTGCTTGTCACGCATATCGTTGTTTAAAAGGGTGAATTCTTCAACACAGGTGCTTTCGTGGTTGAACACCTTAACGACCTTCTGACCTGTTACGGTTTCTTCGGTATAGCCGTTAACAGCGCCCAAAGCAGCCTGCTGCCCGCTGTAATAGCGGGAGGAGAACTTGGCGATAAATCCTGCAAGTCTCATAAACAAGGGCACAAATGCGACGGTCACAAGGGTAAGCACCCAGCTTGTGGTTATCATGAAAATAAACGTGCCGACAAGTGTTACCGTACCCGAAATGAACGAAGTCAACGAGTTGTTTATCATAACGTCAATCGTGTCAATGTCGTTTGTAAAGCGAGACATGATTTCGCCTGTCGGGTTCGAGTCGAAATATCTTACGGGAAGATTCTGAAGCTTGTTAAAAAGGTCGTTTCTTATCTTTTCAATAGCCCCCTGAGAGATCGAAAGCATAAGCCTTGCCTGAAGATAGGTGGTAACGATACCGACTGCATAAATAAATGCAAAAATGCTTATGGTTGCAATAATATAGGTTACGACCTCGCTTTTAACAAGGGCGTTTATAGGGCCTGTAAGGCTTGAGATAATGCTGTCTGCAAAGCGTTCCATAACGCTCATTTCGGTTTCTTTTTGTGTAACAAAGAAGGTAAGCTTGTTAATTACGGGCGCTAAAAGATAAGAGCCGAACAGCGATGTCACGGTGCTTGTAAGCATGCACAAAAGCACCAGAACAATTCTTAATCTATATTGCTTTAAATAGCCCAAAAGCCTTTTAATCGTAGCCTTCGAGTTTTTAAGCTTGCTCTTATCCATAGGGCCTCTTCCCATCGGTCCTCTGGGTCCGCCCGGGCCGCCGGGGCCTCTTCTCATGGGCATGGAGGCTGCACGGTTATACTGTTTTTGAAGCTGAGATAGATTTCTTGCCATAACCCTTTAAGCCCCCTTCTTTTCAGAATCATTCTGCGAGTAGTAGATTTCCTGATAAGCCTCGTTAGAAGCCAAAAGCTCCTCGTGGGTGCCCACGCCTGAAATTCTGCCCTCGTTCATAACAACGATCATGTCAGCGTCCTTAACCGAGGAAATACGCTGTGCGATGATGATCTTAGTCGAATCTGCAAGCTCGTTCTTAAAGGTCTCGCGAATCTGTGCTTCGGTTGCTGTGTCAACAGCACTTGTCGAGTCATCCAAAATAAGAACCTTCGGCTTTTTAAGCAAAGCACGAGCAATGCAAAGGCGCTGCTTCTGTCCACCCGAGACGTTTGTGCCGCCCTGGTCGAGAATTGTGTCGTAACCGTCTTTAAACGAGGAAACAAACTTATCTGCCTGTGCGCTTGCTGCGGCGGCAATCATTTCTTCGTCGGTGGCGTCAACGTCGCCCCAGCGCAGGTTTTCTGCGATCGAGCCCGAGAACAGGGTGTTATTCTGTAATACCATGCCCACACCCTCACGCAGGTTGAAAATAGAATAGTCCTTAACGTTTACGCCGTCAACCAAAACTTCACCGCTGTCGCAGTCGTAAAGGCGTGAGATAAGCGAAACAAGAGTGGTTTTTCCGCAACCCGTCGAGCCGACGATGCCGACAACAGATTTTGCGGGAATGGTAAGGTCAATATCCTCTAAAACACAGTCCTGACTGTTCTTGTAATATCTGAACGAAACGTTTCTGAACTCGATTTCGCCTTTTTCAACGGTAAGCTCGGGGTATGCGCAGTTTTCATCGGTGATGTCAATCTTTTCGTCCAGCACTTCACCAATACGCTTGGCAGAAGCCATGGCACGGGACGACATCATTAAAAGCATAGAAACCATCATCAGTGATGAAAGAATCTGGGTAGCATAAGTGATAAATGCCGAAAGGTTACCGACGTCCATACCGCCGTCCAAAACAATGTTACCGCCAAAGAAGATTATGCAGATTATGGTCACGTTCATAACAAGTGTCATGACCGGGCTCATAAAGATTACGACCTTCATTGCGCTCATGCCTGCGTTTTTAAGGTCGGCGTTCGCCTTGGCGAATTTCTCGCTTTCGTGTTCTTCACGCACAAACGATTTTACAACTCTAACGTTTGTTACGTTTTCCTGCACCCCCGAGTTAAGAGCGTCGATCTTCTTCTGAACAAACGCAAAGCGGGAGAAGCCGAACTTGATAATAAGTCCGATGCCTATGAGCAGAACGGGAATTGCAACCGCAAACACCACCGACAGGCTGGGGTTCATGCTTATTGCCATTATAAGTGCGGCCACAAGCATGCCAGGCGCACGAATTGCCATTCTTAACAGCATGTTAACAAAGTTCTGAAGCTGAGTTACGTCGTTTGTAAGTCTTGTAACAAGA
>JAZSPX010000197.1:0-6156 GCA_045537675.1 Candidatus Faeciplasma sp.
AATCTTATTAACTATTCTATGCGCTTTTTAGCGTTTTATGAGTGATGGCAGCAATCGCATCCGTCGTCGCCGCAGTCACAGTCATCTTCTTCACCCTCAAACATTTCTTCAAGTCTCTTCAAGAAGATAGCACCCACGCGCTCGAACTCGTCGTCATCGTCAACCGTAACAAGCATTTCTTCGCCGTCAACATAGTCCGACTTCAAAATAACAAGCTCGCCGTTGTCGTTAATCAAATCCTCGGGATTTTCATAATAGGGGACCATTGCATAATATGTTTCATCACCGTCAACCAAAGAATCAAGCATTTCAAAGGTCTGCTCAACGCCATCTTCGTCAACCAAAGTGTAAAGCTCGGGAATGTAGTTATATTCGTCCATAGTTAATTCTCCTTATAATTTAAAAAGACAAGCATTAATGCCGCCAACACTTTTATTATATTATATCTCAAAAATAAAGTCAACCACTAAAGTGTAAACATATTATTAAATAAATTTTTTCAAAAAAGTTTAAAAAAACTGTTGACAATACACAAAAAGTATGCTATATTTAAATCACAGAAAAGAGAGAAGAAAAGAAAAAGTAAGAAACCAAATTTAAAGGAGAGGGTTCCGATGAGAAACTGAAAGGCGTATAAGGCAAAACCTTAACGACTAATGGCTTCATTCAAAAACGGCAAACAAAACTAATTTTATTGGAGCTGGTTATCATGAAACTTGCACGCAGCGGAACAGCAAATTCAAAATAAACCGAAAGAGGTGAGTCCCGCAATTGCGTAAGCTTTAATTCAGACAAATGTTTAAGACAAACATCAAACGGATAACATATAGGAGATGATTCTCTTGAAGGTAATAAGACCTGATATTTAAAGTCACGTTGAAAGGTGTGAGTCCAAAAAAGTTCTGAAGCTGCCAAATAGATGGCATTTAGATAGATAAACAAACGCCAACCGATATTGACGTTTTCTAAAATAAATAGGGGATGGTTTCATTGAAACTGTACAAAATCGAAATTCTTTAAGACAAAACGAAAGGGTGAGTCCAAAGAACACGTCAGTTCCCCGATAATTTAATTCGGATAAAATAATTCAGGAGCGGTCACAGTGCCGCTCCTTTTCTTTTTGTGGGGAACCCGACCGGGGTGCCCCCTGTTGATCTTGCCGCTCCTTTTCTTTTGTGTTTGTAACCGCCTAAGCCATATATTCATAATATATTGTAGCGGTACAAACTCCTGCCCGATGCGGGGGAACATCGGGACGAGAACCGCTTTATATACCGCCGTCAAAGAAAACTTTGGCGGCGTTTTGGCATTTTTAAAGGTTTTTATGGCAAAAATTAATTCTAATTTGTGAATCACGCAGTTTGACATTAACGCTTTATAGTAGTATACTTATTTTGAATAAGTTTGCTTATTTCACGTTATTTTTAGGAGGTTAATATGAAAACCTTGATCAGTGCTTCAATCCTCAGCGCAGATTTTGCCTGCCTGGGTGATGAAATAAACAGAGCCGTTTCTCACGGCTGTGACATGATTCATTTCGACGTTATGGACGGTCACTTTGTACCCAACATCAGCTATGGTGTGCCCGTTTTAAAATCGCTTAAAAAGTGTACGGACAAGCCCTATGACGTCCACCTTATGATATCAAACCCCATCGACTATGTTGACGCTTTTGCCAATGCAGGCGCCGATATAATCACTTTCCATGTCGAGGCTGACAGCGACATCGCCGCCACCATCGAGAAGGTTAAGGCACACGGCATAAAGGTCGGTCTCACCTTAAAGCCTGACACCCCGGCAGAGGAAGTTTTCCCCTACATAAACGACATCGACATGGTGCTTGTCATGACTGTCGAACCCGGCTTCGGCGGACAGAGCTTTATGAGCGATATGTTAGATAAGATCTCTGCAATCCGTGCAAAGGCTGTTGAACTCGGCAAAGACCTCGATATCGAGGTTGACGGCGGTATCGACGGCACAACTGCACCCTTGGTTAAAGCCGCAGGCGCAAACGTTTTGGTTTCGGGTTCATACCTCTTTAAAGCCAAAGATATCGACTCGGCAATCGCTTCACTTCTGGCATAATGCCTCAAGCGCATTCTGCGCAATAATAACTCGCCCATGCTCCGAAAATACTGCGTCATAGTCATATCCGATATACACTCTCTCGCTGTTTTCACAAATGTCACAAAGCATTCTTTGGGCCGAGGAGGTTTTGATCCTCAGGCTTAAATAAAACTTCTTATTTTCAATCAGCCTGCTCGATATAATGTCCTCTCGGTGACTTCTTATAAGCGCACAGGCCAGCCGCTTCGAATCTGTAAGCCTTGACTGAGCACACACCAAAGAAACTCTTGCGGGATATACCCTTATGACTTTGCCACGCAACGCTTTTTCCATACATACCCCCACGCATTTTTAAAGGACGGTAATAGCTATAAACACTTCAAAATCTATCGAAAAATCCAAAAAGTTAAGGTTTGCAACACTCGCTTCGTTTTTGCTTGCCCTCGACTTCATGGCATATTATTACTACGGCTTAAGGGTGTTCATTCTAACAGCCGTTTCTGTCGTTACCTCAATTATCGTCGACTACATCTGCGTTTCGTTGATGAAACGCAAATACGACTGGAGCGATCAATCACCTGTAATGGATGCACTTTTGCTCACTCTTTTAATGCCCGCATCCGTGCCCTATTCCATCATGGCAATTTCAACCGCTTTCATGGTGGTCGTCGGAAAATACGCTTTCGGCGGTAACAAAAACCTCATCTTCAGCCCTGTTGCCGTGGCATATGCTTTTTGCTCGTTCAACTGGTCAAATGTCATCATGCGTTATCCCGTTCCCACCCCTTTTGGCGAGGTTTCACTTGCCGCCACAGTTACCGATAATCTGACACACTCTTTCACTTATAATTTTGATAACGGAGCTGCAGGTGCATTCTCCCTGCTCGATATGCTCTGGGGCAAGCTTACAGGCCCGATGGGCACCTCAAGTGTGCTTATAATAATCATCTGCGCTGTTGCGCTCTACTTCTTCGGCGACATTTCCACAACCGTTTTGTTCACAGGCGTTGCCGCAAACGTTCTGCTCTTCGTCATTTTCCCCGAAAACGCTTTCGGCTGGCAGGCAGTTTGCTATTCGCTGGTTACCGGCTCCTACATGTTCGTGCTTGTTTTCATGGCTAACGACCACAGAATTTTACCCAAGCACGAGCTTTCACGCTTCTTATATGCTTTAACCATTGCGGTGTTGGCATTCGTTTTCCGTCGATACACAACCATTCAGAACGGTGCTGTGTTCTCGCTTCTGGTCGCCTGCGTTTTCAGCGCCGAGTTCGACCGCTTAAGCGAAGGCTTGCTTAAATTGCTTGACAGAATTAACGAAAGCCTTGCCAGGAAGCATTTGGAATTTAAGCGCAGACGCGAAGAACGCGCTTCCTCCCATGAAACCGAGGAAACACCTGCACCTGTTAAAGAGGAGGTGCCCGTATCATGAGTGAAAGAACACTTCGTTTATCACAGGCGCAGAAAGAGGGGTTCTTAACAGGCAACGCTCTTTTGTCCAGCGGCATAATCATTGCCCCCGCTGTTGCCGCCGCAACCGACTTCATGTCGGCGCTCGCGCTTTCCATCGTTTTTTGCTTAGTTACCTACATAACTGTTGCAATCTGCTCGTTTGTGCCCTCAAAACTCGTATATACCGTTCGTATTATATTATATACCCTTGTTGCTTCGATGGTGTATGTACTTGTTAGAATGTTAATGCTTAACATTATGCCAAACGAGTTTTTGGGCCTTGGCATTTATGCCCCTTTGCTCATAACCAACTCGCTCATCACCTCTAAAACCGAAACCAAGTTCTACCGCCGCAAGCGTTCTTATATGTTTGTCTTAGCATTTTTCTATGTTTTGGGCTATGCTATTTCAATCATCCTTTTCGGCACTTTAAGAAGCATTCTTGTCAGCGGCACATTCTTGGGCTTTAAAGTTTTACCTGTGACCTTCCCGTCACTCACCACACTCTACGGCGGATTCATTTTGCTGGCACTTGTCAGCGCTCTATACAGAGGACTTGTTTCCTACGCCGTAAGAAAGGGGACTCGAAATGACAGCCTTTCTTAACGTTTTAATGGCGGCGCTTGCCGCAGTAACGCTCGATAACGTCATCTTCACCTACGCTATCGGCACCAGCACCCTGTTAGAGTGCGCAAAGAAGCCTAAACAGCTTTTGTCCTTTGGTTTCTTCATCACCGAGTTCTCGGTTTTGGCAAGCATTCTTGTATATGTTGCCGAGCAGTATACTAAAGATACCCCTTGGGGTGAACAGGCTTTGCCCGCTGTGTGCATTCTTGCGCTTTCGGTCGTCTACATCGTAACGCTCTTGGTCATCTGGTTTGCTGCACGCAAATGGTTCAACGAGCTTAAAAGATACGTTCACCTTTCCGCTTTCAACTGTGCGTCCTTGGGCTGTCTGTTCATGAACAGCATTAACCAGGGCACATTGACCGAGCGTATTCTGTTTGCACTTTCAATCGGCATCGGCTTCATGCTCGCAACTTACTTGCTCTCAATCAACTACAAAAAACTCACCTCGCAAGAGGTTCCTGCCGCTTTCCGCGGCTTCCCGGCGTCGGTGCTCTACATCGGCATCATCGCCATGATTATCTACGTTTCAAAGATATAATTTAAGGAGACTGAAATGTCCACACGAAGAAAGAACCAACCGCTGTTCAGAAAAAAGAATCAGCCGGGGCCTGTTTTAAAAACCCTGCTGTTAATACTTTTGCTGATAGCTTTGGTTGTCGTCGGTTTTTTGTTGGGTGAACCTCTTTTAAACCTGTTCGAGGGAGGGAAGACCCCAACCGTCAATCCCTCGCCCGAACCCGAGGTTACCGACCCCGCTGAAACCGAAATAACAACCACCCCCACAACGACAGAGGAAGAGGTCACAACAACCCTCCCGCCCGAGCCTGAGGTGCCCCAAAACGGCATGCTCCGTCTCTCGTTTGTCCAAAGTAACGACTTTGCCGCTACCCTTAACAACGCAATTTCATATGCTTGCGACAACGGCTATCAGTCCATTCTTGTCGAGCTTGTTGCCGACGGCGGCATGGTTTACTTCACCACCGCTAACGAGCTTGCCATTAACTGCGAAGCAGTAGCGTCGGGCGCCTTGTCACTGAACGAGATTTATTCTGCAATCACCCAAGCAGGCCTTACGCCCTATGCCGAAATCTCCGCCCTCACCGACCATATCGTTTCGTGGGTAGACAGAAGCATTTGCTACCTGTTCGAAGACAGCACCAGCAAGTGGTTAGATAACTCGGCTGCAAAGGGCGGCAAACCGTGGATATCGCCCTTCTCTCAAAGCGCTAAGGATTACATCGGCTCGTTTGTAACCGAAATCTCAAACGCAGGCTTTGCAGGCGTCATCGCAAACGACGTTATCTTCCCGCCGTTCAGAAATTCAGACCTTAACTACATCGGTCCGTCTGTCAAATCGCCGCAAAGATACACAGCCCTTGCCGAATTTGCAAACTCGGTGCATCAAACCCTTGGCTCGGCAAAAAGCTTTGCCATAATGGTCGATGCCAAGTCAATCATCAACGGCAGCGCCGAGGTTTTGGCTGATACCTCTCTCTTAACCTCTAAAACAGTCTACGTTTACTTCAATTCGTCAGAAATCGGTGACAAGATCGTACGGGGCGACGGCACGGCGGTTTCGTTTGCCGGCCTTAGCGACTATCACAAGGTCAAAACCGTTTTCAAGCACGTTAACGAAGCGCTGAAGGATAAAGACGTTGTCATAATCCCCGCAATCGAATCGGCAGAACCCGAAAGATTAATTATTGCCCTTACCGAAATGGGATATGACCAATCAGATATTTTAGTTTCCAAGTAATATAACAAAAAAGCACTTGCGGCAAAAACCGTAAGTGCTTAATTTTTTATACCAACAGGCAAATAAGCCCCGAGCAGCCCTCGTTGATAATTCTTTCAACCGCTTCTCTTAGCTTTTCCCGTGCGTCAGCAGGCAAACGGTTAAGCTTTGCGTGCAGCCCTTCCGAAACAAGCTCTGAAAGCGACTTGCCGAAAATGTTTGTATCCCAGATTCTCACAGGGTCGTCTTCAAAATCATTCAAGAGGTATGAT
>JAZSPX010000097.1:0-6151 GCA_045537675.1 Candidatus Faeciplasma sp.
ATATGCTTGGAGAGGATTTTGCTGCTGAGCTGGGCGAGTATAAGGACACGGGAGTTATGATGAACAAGTGTATGCTTGAAAGCTATGAAAAACTTTCGGCGGAGGTGACGGAGTTCACCTTAGACATGCTATACGTTACAAGCACTGTGCGCAGCCGAGACGAGCAAAAGGAGCTTTATGAAGAGGACCCGAAGACCGCTACCCTGCCCGGTGCGAGCGAACACGAAAGCGGACTTGCCGCAGACGTTTACGTTAAAAACTTTGCGGGCGAAGCTTTCTTAAAGTCAGAGGCAGGACAGTTTGTTAACACCAACTGTCACAAATATGGGTTTATTATCCGATATCCTCATTATGGCAAAAAAGAAACGGGAATCAGATTTGAGCCGTGGCATATAAGATACGTCGGACTTCCGCACTCGGACATAATTTATAACAACAAATTGACGCTGGAAGAATACATATTCTCGTTAAAAGAGAACGAGTTTTATAAGGTTGGAAATTATATTGTGACAAGACAGAAGCCAAGCGACGGCAGAATTAAGATGCCTATGTATTGCAAAAACTATGTTATATCACCTGACAACACAGGGTGCTATGTTGTAACGGCTGAGGTTATGTAACAAAAAAGGATACCAAGCGATATGCTTAGTATCCTTATTATTTTGCCGAAAATCAGTCTTCTTCGTCGGTTTCGGGAGCTTCCCAGTTGTGCCAAACCTGCTGAACGTCGTCGTTCTCGTCGAGGTTTTCTAAAAGAAGGTTCATGTATTTAAGGTGGGTTTCATCGGTAAGGGTGGTGTAGGTGGAAGGAACCATTGCATCCTCTGCCGACAATACCTTATAGCCCATACCCGACAAAGCTTCGGAAACCTTGTAGACGTCGTTAGGTTCGGTAGAAACTTCGACAACCTCGTCTTCGATGTTGAAGTCGTTGGCGCCTGCTTCGAAGCAGTCTTCCATAAGCTTGTCTTCGTCAGTACCGTCATATTCCAAAGCGATAACGCCCTTGCGGCTGAACATGAAGGATACACAGCCTGTTGTGCCCATGTTGCCGCCGAACTTGTCGAAGAAGTGTCTTACATCGCCTGCGGTACGGTTTTTGTTATCTGTCAGGCATTCAACGATTACTGCAACGCCGCCGGGACCGTAACCTTCATATACCATGGTTTCATAGTTGTTCTTATCGTTGTCGCCCGATGCTTTTTTGATTACACGGTCGATGTTATCGTTGGGAACATTGTTGGCTTTAGCCTTTGCAATCAAGTCGCGAAGCTTTGAGTTGCTGGCAGGGTCGGGTCCGCCCTCTTTAACAGCGACGGTAATCTCTCTTCCGATTCGGGTGAAGATTTTTGCCTTTGCACCGTCAGCAGCTTCTTTTTTACGCTTGATATTACTCCATTTCGAATGTCCTGACATGATGTGACCATTCCTTTCAGTGCTGATATAAATTCTTATTAATATAGATTATAACGCTATTTTGCGTCTATTTCAACAGTTTGCCAGATTTTTTCGAAGAGATCTCTTATGCGCTCTTCCTGTCCCAAAAGATAAAGATAGCCAAGCAAGCACTCGAGCGAGGTAGCACGCCTGTAAACAGAAACAGATGCGTGCTTGGGCGCTGTTATTCCGCTTGAGTTACGGCCGCGGCGCATGATGTCGGCTTCATCCTCGGTCAAAACAGGGGAAATGATTTCGACAGCGTTGGACTGGAACTCGCAGCAAACGAGCTTGACAGCAAGGCTGTGAAGCTTACCTGCAGGCATGTTTGCGTGCAGAACAAGGTGCTCACGCACGAGCTGTTCGTAAACAGCATCGCCCAAGAAAGCGAGTGTTAGGGGGCTATATTGATTTACTGTTCTTTTATCGAGTGGGGTTAACGTGGTGATTCACCCTTTCAGTTATCTGACATAGTCGAACTCGAAGTCGCAAACAGATACGGTGTCACCGTCCTGAATGCCCATATTCTCAAGCTCGTCGATAATTCCGCTTGATTTGAGTACAAGCTGGAAGTGCTGGAGCGACTCGTAGTCGTCCATATTGGCCATGCGCAAAACGCCTTCCATCCATTCGGCGTCGACAAAGTAGATGCCGTCTTCGTAAGTGATCTTGAAGGGGCGTTCCGATTCTACCTCGATAGTATCCCACGTGGGTACGGGATCGGGTTCGAACACACGCAAGGGAGGCAGCTTTTTAAGCTCGTTAGACGTGTAATCAACAAGCTCTTTGGTGCCCTTTGTGGTGGCTGCCGAAATTTCGAAGCAGGTCAGTCCCTTAGCTTCGATATATTCTTTAAAACGGGCAACGTCTTCGTCTGTTGCCATATCGGACTTGTTTGCCGCAACTATCTGAGGAGCGTTTGCAAGGTCGTCAGAGAAATTACGAAGCTCGCGGTTGATGATTTCAAAGTCTTCGATGGGGTCTCTGCCCTCGCAACCCGAAACGTCAACGACATGGATAATCAAACGGCAACGCTCGACATGGCGAAGGAATTCATGACCCAAGCCTATGCCGTCGCTGGCACCCTCGATAAGTCCGGGGATATCTGCCATGACGAACGAGTTACCCTCGCTTATTTTGACAACACCCAAGACAGGGGTTAAGGTTGTGAAGTGATAATTTGCGATTTTGGGCTTTGCGGCTGAAACAACCGAGATAAGGGTGGATTTGCCCACGTTCGGGAAACCGACAAGACCAACGTCTGCCAAAAGCTTGAGTTCAAGCTTAAGCTCGAACTTCTGGCCTTTGAAGCCGGGCTTTGCAAAGCGGGGAATCTGACGGGTGGGAGTTGCGAAGTGGGCATTTCCCCTGCCGCCCTTGCCGCCTTTTGCGATTATTACAGGTTCGTCGCCCGACATGTCGGCAAGAAGTCTGCCGCTGTCTTTTTCGCGGACAACTGTGCCGCGGGGCACTTTTATAACAAGGTCGGGTGCGCCTTTGCCGAAGCTGTTTTTCGAGCCGCCGTCTGCACCTCTTTGTGCTGAAAACTTGCGCTTATAACGGAAGTCGATTAGGGTTGAGCAGTTATCGTCAACCAAAAAGACGATGTCGCCGCCTTTGCCGCCGTCGCCGCCGTCGGGTCCGCCTGCTGCTACATATTTCTCTCTGTGGAATGAGACGCAGCCGTCACCGCCGTCACCCGCTTCAACTGTAATGAAAACTTCATCAACAAACATTTTGCGCCCTCCTTTTCTTTTCTTAAATCAATGGAAAATCCCAGACTTTTAAGGGCCTGGGATTTATGCCTAATTGTTATTCTGCGGGATATACGCTAACTTTCTTTCTGTCGCGGCCAAGTCTTTCAAATCTTACTACGCCGTCAACCTTTGCGTATAAAGTATCATCAGAACCGATACCTACGTTCACACCGGGGTGAATGTGAGTACCTCTCTGGCGGTAAAGAATGTTACCAGCCAAAACTGCCTGTCCGTCTGCTCTCTTAGCGCCGAGTCTCTTGGATTCAGAGTCACGACCGTTCTTGGTGGAACTTACACCCTTCTTATGAGCGAAGAACTGCATACTGATTCTTAACATTTATCACACCTCCGAAATATTTACTTTTATTGTGTTTGGATAATCCTCTGAAAGAAGCTGTAAGTGAAGCTTTAACCCTTCAATTACTTTAGATGCATCTTCCGAGTCCTCTAAAAGTCCGCACCTGATTTCATTGTCGTTGACCGATATATCGGCCTTGACTTTAAAAATCTCGGTCACGGTGTTTGCAGTCATCATTACGCTTGACGAAACACTCGCACATACGATGTCCTCGCCAAATAATGCATATCCTGCGTGGCCTTTGATGGCAAAGCCCTTAAGCTTGCCGTTTGTTGCTAAAAACTGAGCTAAAATCATTATGCCTTGATAGCTTCAATTCTTACCTGGGTGTAGGGCTGTCTGTGACCCTGCTTCTTGTGAGAAGAACCCTTCTTGGGCTTGTAGGTAAATACAGTGATTTTCTTAGCCTTACCGTTCTTAAGAACTGTAGCTTCAACGGTAGCACCTTCAACATAGGGAGCACCTACGGTGGTGGATTCGCCGTTTGCAACAACGATGACCTTATCGAAGGTTACGTTATCTTCAGCTTCAACGGGGAGCTTTTCGATGAAGAGGATATCGCCCTCTTTAACCTGATACTGCTTTCCGCCTGTTTCAATTACTGCGTACATTATAAGTTGGCACCTGCCTTTACTATAAAACTCGCTACGGTTCGGCACGGTTTTTCACCGATTTTTGGGGCCGAGCATATGCGGCTTGAACATTGTACCATAATTAATATATGGGTGCAAGAATAATTAGAAAAATTAACAAAAAGTTTACAAATTTGGTGCCCGCCGATTAGCGAGGCGTGGAGCGCCGCGCACGAAGTGCTGTGGCGTTTCGTGCCGAGCGGTATAGGGCGAGCGTCGGATTCCGCGCGGCGGAGCCGCTGTGGAATTCGGTGCGAGCCTGTCAGACACCCTCGACGACTAGGTTACCGTCTTTAGCGGTGACGTTTATTGTACGAAGCTTGATTTCGCCTGAATCTATGATGAGGTTAGCGATCTTATCCTCGACCTCTTTACGGATAACGCGACGGATATCACGGGCGCCGTATTTGTCGTCATATGCAATGGCGGCAACGGCTTCTTCGGCAGCCCTGTCGAATGTGAACATGATAAGCTTATCGGCAAGCGGTGCTTCCATTTCTTTAAACATGAGATGTGCGATATCTGCGTAGTTTTCTTTGGTGAGAGGATTGAATACAACAATTTCATCAACACGGCTGATAAATTCGGGTCGCAAGAAATCACGAAGGCCTTTCATTGCTCTGTCCTTGGAAATCTCGGACTGGCTTCTTTCAAAGCCCATGCCCGATTTATCGGTTGAGCCGGCGTTAGATGTCATGATTATAACTGTGTTTTCGAACGAAACGCTTCTGCCCTGTGCGTCATTTACCCTGCCCTCGTCTAAAATCTGAAGAAGGATATTCATAACATCGGGGTGAGCTTTTTCGATTTCATCGAAAAGCACCACAGAATAAGGCTTGCGGCGCACCTTTTCGGTGAGCTGGCCTGCTTCGTCATAGCCGACATAGCCCGGAGGCGAGCCGATGAGACGGGAGACTGTGTGCTTTTCCATATATTCCGACATATCGATGCGAATGAGGGGCTCGGTAGCGTCGAATAATTCTGCGGCAAGGGTTTTTGCAAGCTCGGTTTTGCCGACGCCTGTGGGACCTACGAAGATAAACGATGCAGGTCTGCGGCGGGAAGTGAGCTGAACACGAGAGCGCTTGACTGCCGAGCAGACAAGGTCGATGGCACCCGGCTGACCGACGACTTTTTTGCTTAAAGCATCGTGCAGATTTCGGATTTTTTCATATTCCGACTCGACGATCTTGTTTGCAGGAATACCCGTCCAAAGCTCGATGACCTTGGAAAGGTCAGCTTCTGTTACGCAGACTTTGTCTGCTTCTGCCTGGGCTGAAGCATATTCAGCCTCGAGCTTAGTTATCTCGGCCTTGGTTTTAACGATGTTTTCGTAATCAAGCTCCTCTGCCGATTCAAGCTCGGCAAGAGTATTATTCATTTCATCAAGCTGAGTTTTAAGCGAGGTTGCCTTTGCAATTTCCGGGCTGCGGATTGAAGCACAAGCGCAGGATTCGTCCAACAGGTCGATTGCCTTGTCGGGTAAGAAACGGTCGTTGATATATCTTTCTGAAAGGACGGCGCACATTCTTACTGCGGCGTCTGAAATTTTAACGTGGTGATAGTTTTCGTAATAGCCCTTGATGCCCAAAAGAACCTCGACAGTATCGTCGACAGTAGGCTCTAACACGGTGATGGGCTGGAAGCGTCGCTCGAGTGCCGAGTCTTTTTCGATATATTTGCGGTATTCTTTAAAGGTTGTGGCACCGATGACCTGTACCTCCCCTCGTGAAAGGGCGGGCTTTAAAATGTTAGCGGCATTCATTGTGCCTTCGCTGTCGCCTGTGCCGACAAGGTTGTGAACCTCGTCGATAAAGAGAATAACGTTGCCTTCGCGCTTGACTTCTTCGATTAAGCCTTTAATTCGGCTTTCAAACTGCCCTCTGAACTGGGTACCTGCAACGAGTGCGGTGAGGTCTAAAAGGTAAAGCTCTTTGCCTTTAAGGTTAAAGGGTACGTCGCCGGCG
>JAZSPX010000108.1:0-5829 GCA_045537675.1 Candidatus Faeciplasma sp.
AAAGCTCCTTGATTTTTGCGATACCGTCTTTATCTGACGAGCGAAGGCGGATACAAAGAGAACGTTTTTTTAACCCCTCGATAAAGGACTTTACATTTTCAATGCTGTCGGCCAAAATCTTCGGGTCTTCTTCGTCCTTAACGCTGATTTTGCCGCTGATTACAATTTTTTCGTTGGGGTTTAAAAGATTTTTCGTTTTGTCATAGACATTCGGGAAAACGACAACCTCGATATTTCCCGAAACGTCTTCCACGTCGGCAAAGCACATTTGGCGGTTTTGCTTGGTGGTAAGCATTTTTTTGTTTCTGAAAAGGCCGATGATTGAAACGGTGTCGCCGTCGCGGAAGCCTTTTAGAAGCTCTTTTGAATTATCAAAAATCTTTCTTACCGTTGTCATGCCGTTTGAGGTGAGCCACGGAGTATATTCGCTTAATGGGTGACCCGAGACGTATATGCCGACGGTGTCTTTTTCCATTTCCAAAAGTTCAGAGAACGAGTACTCCTCTGCCGGGGGGATTTCGATAACAGCGGCCTGAGTGTAGGTGTCCCCATCAGAGAAACCGAATAAGTCGAGCTGTCCGTCGATATTTCCACGTTCCCTGTCGGCAACGGCGGTTAAAACAAGGTCGTAATTTGTAAGCATCTGCTTGCGGTTTGTGGGGAAAGAATCGAAAGCACCGCTCATTATTAACGCTTCGATAGCGCGGGAATTAAGCTCACGCCCGTACATTCTGGAGATGAAATCGTAAAGAGATGTGAAGTTGCCGTTTTTGGTGCGCTCGTCGATAAGGGAGTTGATTACTCCCCTGCCAAGGCTTTTAATTGCAAGCAGGCCAAAGCGTATACCGTCGGGTGTGACGACAAAGGCTTCTTCGCTGGCATTGACGTCGGGGCAAAGGATTTTAACACCCTTAGCCTCGCAGGCTTCGGAATATTCGATGACCTTTGAAAGGTTATCGAGTACGCTGGTTAAAAGTGCAGCCATGTATTCTTTGAAATAGTGAAGCTTTAAATATGCTGTCTGATACGCGACTGTGGCGTATGCTGCGGCGTGGGATTTATTGAATGCGTAGGACGCAAAGGACATCATTTCATCAAAAAGCTCGTTAGCTACGTTTTCGGGCACGCCGTTTGCGATACAGCCGCAGCAGTTGACAGTGCCGTCGGGGTTGGTTTCGCCATAGACAAAAGCTTTGCGCTCGGCTTCCAATACGCTGTGTTTCTTTTTTGCCATGGCACGGCGGACGATGTCTGCCCTGCCGAAGGTGTAACCTGCAAGAGAGCGGAAGATCTGCATAACCTGTTCCTGATATACGATGACACCGTAGGTGACGTCTAAAATAGGCTTCAGAAGCGGTGTTTTATATTTGATGTGAGAGGGATTATGGCAGTTGTCGATATAGGTTGCAATAGAATCCATCGGTCCCGGACGGAAAAGAGAAATGACGGCAATCAGGTCTTCTAAGCTTTCGGGGCCGAGGCGCATTATGGTTGAGGTCATGCCGCCCGATTCAAACTGGAATACGCCCGAGGTATCGCCCTTTGAGAGCATTTTGAAAACGCCCTTGTCGTTATATGGGATTTTGGAAATATCGAAATCTGGGTCGGTTTTATGAATTGAGTTTACGCAATCACGAATGACGGTAAGGTTGCGAAGGCCCAAAAAGTCGATTTTGAGTAGGCCCAGACTTTCGACAGCGCCCATCGCATATTGAGTGACAAGCTGACCATCGTTGGACTGAAGCGGAACGTATTCGATGGTGGGGTTTTCGGTTATAACAACTGCGGCGGCATGTGTTGAGGTGTGGCGGGGCATGTCCTCGATCTGAACAGCCATGTCGCAAAGCTCGTGAATTTGCGCGTCACCGTAATACATTTCACGGAATTCTTTTGAGTTTTCTTTAGCCTGAGTAATGCTCATGCCAAACGGTACAGCCTTTGCGGCACGGTCGGCAACGCTGTAAGGAAGCGCCATTGCACGGGCGCAATCACGGATTGCATTGCGGGCGGCCATTGTACCGAAGGTGATTATCTGTGCGACATGGTCGCTGCCGTAACGGCGCTTGACGTAGTCGATAACGTCCTGCCTGCCCTCGATGCAGAAATCTATATCAAAGTCGGGCATGGAAACACGCTCGGGGTTTAAAAATCTTTCAAACAGAAGGTTATATTTAAGCGGGTCGATTCCCGTGATGCCGATGCAGTAAGCGATTAAGCTGCCTGCACCCGAACCTCGTCCGGGTCCGACGGGAATGCCGTGAGTTTTGGCATAGTTAATGAAGTCCCAAACAATGAGATAGTAGTTGACGTATCCCATTTTTGAAACGACGGAAAGCTCGTATTCAAGTCGGTCTATTGCCTCTTGCGAGGGATTGACATAGAGCTTGTTAAGCCCATCAAAGCTCATTTGGCGAAGGAATGCTTCGTTGTCGGTTACACCCTCGAGCGAGAAATATGGCAGCTTTGTGTGACCGAAGTCGAAGTCGAAATTGCACTTTTGGGAAATTTCAAGGGTATTTTCAATGGCATCGTCGTGACCGATGAAGCATTGACGCATCTCATCCTCGGACTTGAAGTAGAACTCGTCGTTCGGGAAGCTCATTGCGTCGGGGTCGTTGACGGTGGTGTTTGTGGAGATACACATCAGCACCTTTTGCGCCCTTGCATCCTGGCGGTTGATATAGTGGGCGTCGTTAGTGGCGACGGGCTTTATGCCTGTTTCGCGGCAAAGCTTATATTGATAAGGCAGAATGGCACGCTGTTCGTCGAAGTTCTGGTTTTGGATCTCGATATAATAATCCCCGCCGAACAAAGACTTATAGCGCAGTGCGGTTTCAAGCGCACTTTCATAATCGTTGTTTGTGAGGTTTCTTGCAACCTCGCCTGCCAAGCAGCCCGAAAGGCAAATCAATCCGTCGTGATATTTTTCAAGAAGTTCAAAATCAATTCGGGGGCGGTTGTAAAAGCCGTCGATATAAGCCAACGAAACAAGGCGGCAAAGGTTTTTATAACCTTCCTCGTTTTTGCAAAGAAGGACTAAGTGGTAAGGTGTAAGGTCGATTTTGCCTGCTTTATCGAAGCGGGTACGGGGGGCAACATAAACCTCGCACCCGATGATGGGCTTTATCCCCTCTTTTTTGCATTCGTTATAGAACTCGACAGCACCGTAGACGTTGCCGTGGTCGGTGATGGCAACTGCGTTCATTCCAAGTTCTTTTGCACGAGAAACAAGCCGCTTGATTCGGCATGCGCCGTCAAGCAGCGAGTATTCGCTGTGAACGTGAAGATGAACGAAGTGGGACATGGTTTTCTCCTTTAGTGGGGGGTGGCGGGGCGGAGGCCACGGCTGTCGCCGTCAGGCGGTAGGCGTGGAGGGGACCCGCAGGCGGGCAGGTTGAGTGCTTATGCTTTAAGCGACGTCGCTTGGTTTGAGGCGCTTTAGCGGCAGGAACCAAGCGGTGGAGCGGGTTAAACCGGCTTTTTAGATAGATTTTCGGCGATTTGTTCTAACCGTTTGAAACGGTGGTTGGCACCCGAGCGTGAAAGCGGAGGGTCGAAAGCCTCGGCTATTTCGGCAAGGGTGAACTCGGGATTTTCAAGGCGCATTTCGGCGATCGCGCGAAGCTCGTCGGGCAGCTGTGAAAGACCGCCCTCGCTTTGCTCGATAATCTGAATTGCGTTAATTTGGCGTTCAGATGAACGGGATTGCTTTTCGGCGTTTGCCATGTCACAGTTTGCGGCACGGTTAACGTGGTTTCTTATATCCTTTAAAATCTTGACGTTCATAATTTCTAATGCATTTAAGGTTGCGCCGATGAGAGTTAAAACGTCTTCAATGTGTTCGCTTTCTTTTAAGTAAAGAATGTGAGATGAGCGGCGCTGAGTGTATTTGCCTATTATGCCCAGTCTGTCGATAAACATCTGGCCTAAATCATTGCAAAGACTAAGCTCGCTCATTACAAATTCTAAGTGGTATTCTTTTTCGGGGTGCAAAACACTGCCGCAGGCTAAGAATGCGCCCGCAACAAATGCACCCAAATCTTTTTCTTTGGGCAGGCGGTTATCTTTAAAATAGCGCGAGGGGTTATTGGGGTCTATCCCCACTCTTTCATAAACCGCGCGCCTGTCCGAAGGCTTGTCTATTCTTAACGAATACAGACGGGGGCGTCCCCTTTTTTTAATTTCTGTCACGGTAACTGCTTTTTCGTTTTCGGTGGCGTGGGTTACCATGCGAATGAAAAGGTCGCGGCAGACATCGTTTTCTGTCTGAAAGACGATACTGTCAGCCTCTAACGTATTGCAAAACAAAAGCATGCCTAAAAGGCAGGCGTCACTGCGCTTTCTGCCTGTGATGTTGCCTGCCGTTTCGGATTTTACTTTGTAGGAAAAGGTTTCGGTGTTTGAAATTTTAGCCATAGTTTAAAATTCAATATGTCGGTGTTCGGTACGGATGTTGAAGCCGTCGCTTGCCAACGCCTCGGCCAAGCGGCGGGCAAAGCTTACGCTGCGGTGCTTGCCGCCTGTGCAGCCAAACGCAATGGTTAAGCGGGATTTTCCCTCTCGTTCGTAAAGGGGAATCAAGAAAGTGACCATATCATGGATTTTTAAGAACAAGGTGTTAGCTTCGTCAAAGCTCATGACGTAGTTATAAACCTCGTCATTCAAGCCTGTTTTGAATTTAAGATTTGGAATGTAGAATGGGTTTGGCAAGCATCTTACGTCGAAAACAAGGTCGGCATCTTTGGCGTTGCCGTATTTGAAGCCGAACGAAATGACGTTGATAACGATACCCGCCTTTTCCTCGACAAAATATTCACGGAGTCGGTCTTTAAAATCGGCAACTTTAAGATTGGTTGAGTCGATGTAATAATCGGCAATTTCTTTTGCGTGTGAGGTTGCCTTACGCTCGATTTCAATGGCGGTGACAAGGTTGCCCGAAGCTTCACTGTCGAGGGGGTGCTTGCGGCGTGTTTCTTTATATCGGTTTAAAAGCTTATCGTCGTCACAGTCGATGAAAAGGACGCTGACGTCGATTCCCATTGCTTTAAGCTCGTTAATGCTGTCCTCGAATCGAGAGAACATTTCACCCGAGCGCATATCGACAGCGACAGCGATTTTATCTATTGCCGAGTCGGAATTGGAAATAAGGTCGGTAAATTTAATAAGTAGTTCGGGGGGCATGTTGTCGATGCAATAGTAATCCATATCCTCGAAAAAGTTGATGGCGCTTGATTTACCTGCGCCCGACATGCCTGTTACAACAACTATTTTCATGCACTCACCCTCCTTACATATTCTTAATCAGCTTGACCTCGCATTCGAGGTCGTAGCCTGTTTTTTCTTTAACTATCTTCTTGACGTCTTCAATGAGGTTTATAATATCAGTTGCGGTGGCACCGCCCTTGTTGATGACGAAGTTAGCGTGCTTTTCGCTTACCTGAGCGCCGCCGACTGTGTAGCCCTTTAGTCCGCTTTGCTCGATTACAAGACCGGCATAAGTTCCTTCGGGTCGTTTGAAGGTTGAGCCTGCTGAAGGATATTCGAGCGGCTGTTTGTCTTTTCTGCGTGACATCAAATCGTCCATCTTGGCCTTGATTTCTGTCTTATCACCAACTGAAAGGGTGAATGTTGCCGAAAGGATAACGTAGTCACTATCGGTAAAAATGCTTTTGCGGTAGCCCATATCAAGCTCGTCACGTGTAAAGGTGACTACATTGCCATTTGCATCAGCAGCGGTGACAGAGGTGATGATATCTTTAACCCCTCCGCCGTAGGCACCGGCATTCATATATACAGCGCCGCCGACAGTACCGGGTATGCCGTAGGCAA
>JAZSPX010000075.1:0-8652 GCA_045537675.1 Candidatus Faeciplasma sp.
GCCTGCGCCCTGGGTAACGCCCATTACGTGCCAAGCACCGGGTACAGCTGCACAGCAGGTGTGAACACGGCCAAGCTTGTCGATAGAGATCTTAGAGGTGTGAGCGAAAACTACGCCCGATGTACCGATGGTGGTGAAAGCCTTACCGTCTTCAACAACGCCTGTACCAACTGCAGCTGCAGCGTTATCGCCTGCGCCGCCGACAACGATGGTGCCTTCGTTAAGGCCTGTAAGGTCAGCCATTTCCTTGGTGAGGTGGCCGGTAACCTCGCAAGATTCGTAAACCTTGCCAAGCATGGACTTGTCAAGTCCCAAGCCTTCAATAACTTCGTCCGACCAGTCACGCTCTGCAACGTTCAAAAGCTGCATGCCGCTTGCGTCCGAAACTTCGGTAGCATATTCGTGGGTCAAAACAAATCTGATATAGTCCTTAGGCAAAAGAATGTGACGGCAACGCTCATAGTTCTCGGGCTCGTTGTTCTTAACCCAAAGAATCTTAGCAGCAGTCCAGCCTGTAAGGGCAGGGTTAGCTGTAATTTCAATAAGCTTTTCACGGCCGAGCTTTGCGTTCATCTCGTCAACTTCGTTAGCGGTTCTCTGGTCGCACCAGATGATAGAAGGACGGATAACCTCGTTGTCCTTGTCAAGCATTACAAGGCCGTGCATCTGTCCCGAAAGACCGATACCCTTAACGTCGTCCTTGTCAACACCGCTCTCAGCCATAACAGCCTTAATTGTGTTAATCGAGGCATTTGCCCAGTCAGCGGGGTCCTGCTCTGCATAGCCGTTTTTGGGCTGATACATGGGATATTCAATGGTTTTCGAAGCGATTACCTTACCGCCTTCGTCAAACAAAACGGTCTTAGTACCGCTTGTACCAATGTCAACGCCAATAATATACGCCATAAATGTCCACTCCTTAAATGTTTAAAATTTATCTCACCGGTTAAATCCGGTTAATTAACTTTTTTACTTTGCGGGGTACATTCCCACGTCAATCAAATTATTTATCATGTCGATGTACGATTCGTCATCCGCCTCGACGTTAATGCATTCGCCAACGTTGTCCTTGTCAATAACGTCCCAGCTTAAAACACAGTCCTTGTTCTTAACATATCCAAGCGAGGTGAGAACTTCTTCATATTTCGCTAAGTCCTTAGAATATATGCTCACTGTCTGATATTCCTGCATGTAAATCTCGTCGTCAACGGTGTGCGAGCCGAAGCCGTATTTGATAACCCCGTCGCCAAAAAGAATTCCCGAGTATCTTTTTAAAATCGCCTGGGCAACAGGCTCGGTGCAGTTGTCTAAATAATATAGCCTATACTCGCCGTTGTCGTCGGGTATCTCGACGAAGAAAAATACAGGTTCTTTAAGCTTTTTAACGCAAGAGGAGAAAAAGCCTTGATAATCTTGCGCGGAAATGGTAAAATATATCCTGCCGCGAGATATTTTATATTCGCGCTTAATTCGGCTTGTGTCGGGAATTGAAATACCCGGAATAAGTCTGAATTCGGACATACTTAACCTCCTTTTTTAAAGAAAATGGCGTTTAAGTACAAAAAAATGTACTAACAAACCGCTGCTTCACACATTGAGTACGAATAAACGGACATATGTACCTATATAATGAGGGTGTAAGCTGAATTACAGCCGAATTTTAAAAGAAAGGTACGAAAAAATATGATGGTTTATATCGTAGTATTGGGTTTAGGACTTTCGTTTTTATATAACTTGCGTGACTGGCTGCTTGAACTGCAGCAAAGGCACGACCAAAAGCTTTTGCTCGAAACGGACAATCCTAAGGCTATTATATCGCAAAACGTTGAACATTGCAAGCAAATTAGAAAAGCAGGCTAAGTTTTTTATCAAACTTTTTTGGAGGAAGAATGGAATACATAATTTTAGCGCTTGTTTTAATAATCGCCGTGCTTTGCGTGGTGGTTATAATCAGCCTTAACAAGCTTTCAAAAAAAGAGAATGCCGTCGATTTAACCGAGCCTATGGACAAGCTTGACAGGCTTAAAGAGGAAATGATCGCCTTAAAGCAGGCGTCACTCATTTCTAACGAAAGTCAGGGCAGTTCGTTCAAGCTCATGCGTGATGAGATTTCCGAATCGCTTGCACGTTCACGCCGACAGGACTCGGAGAACTCCGCCCTTTTAATGGAAGAACAGCGCAAGCAGATCAGCGCGCTTAACGAAGCCATGCGCTTGGGCCTTGGCGAAATAAAATCGGCGACCGAGCAAAGCCTTAACAAAATTCAAGGCGTGGTTGATGAAAAGCTGACTAAAACCCTCAACGACAGACTTGATTCGAACTTCAAACAGATTGCCGAGAATTTGGGTGAGCTTTATAAATCGCTTGGCGAATTAAGCAAGCTTTCGTCGGGCGTTGCCGACCTTAACCGCACTCTTTCAAACGTAAAGACAAGGGGCGTGTGGGGCGAGCATCAGCTTTCTGCTATCTTAGAGCAGACAATGACCCCTGCGCAGTATGACGTGAACGTCATCACCAAGCGAGGAAGTAACGACCGAGTTGAGTTTGCGGTTAAAATCCCCACCAAGGGCACGGCAGGCGAGTTTACCTATATGCCCATCGACTCGAAGTTCCCCTCGGACATTTACAACCGCCTTTATGCCGCTGCAGATTCTGCCGACCGCGAAGCCCTGGATGCCGCAGTTAAAGAGCTTGAACAGCGCATTAAGCTTGAAGCCAAGAGCATCAGCACCAAATATATCGACCCGCCCAACACCACCGATATGGCAGTTATGTTCCTGCCGACCGAGGGCTTATATGCCGAGGTTTTGCGAATTGACGGATTATCGGAATGGTGCCAGACAAACTGCCACGTTTTCATTACAGGCCCCACAACCGTTACAGCTTTCCTTAACAGCCTGCGTGTCGGCTTTGCAAACGTTGCCCTAAATGAAAAGAGCAAGGAAGTCTTAAAACTGCTCGAGGCTGTCAAGGCACAATATGCTACCTTTGCTTCGCTCATCGACCAGACACAGAAGCGCTTATCAATGGCAATGAACTCGACCGACGAGCTTAAAAAGCGCTCCGATATGATTCAGCGCAAGATGAAAGGAATTTCCGAAATAACTTCCGACGAGTCGGACAGAATTCTGGGAATTGAAGCGCTCGACGAATAAGAATATAAACAATAAAGCCTGAGAAGATTTGTTCTTCTCAGGCTTTTGTGCTGTTAAATGTTTTAAGGGAGGTTGCTCAGTGCAGAATTCTTTGCTGTCAGAAAGTCGTAAACCGCTTTAATCTCGTCATTATAAAGCCACGGTTATGCAGGGGTGTCAACGTCCGAAACCGTAACCTTAGCGTCCGACTGTCCCAAAATGTTGCCTTCGCTGTCAACAACAGTTAAGATATACACGCCTTCCACAGCAGGTGCCGCAATGCTTGCGCTGTCGCCCGATGCTTTCGACTGTGTCGGGTCGTTTTCATCAAACGCCGAAAGGCCGGAGGGGGCAAGCCAGATTACATAATCTGCGTTTTCCAAAGGTTTTGCAAACACAACCTCTGCGCCGGGCTTAACGGTTACAGCCTCGGGCAGCAAAACGTTTGCCGCCAAAACTTCAGTTTTAAACAAAACAGTTTCAGCTTCGTCATTTGTCTTCGAGGTTGCAACAAGCTCCCAGTCACCCTCGGTGTCAATAACGTGGCCGCTTGTAACCTCTTCGCCGTTAAGGGTATAGGTATACTTATCGGTTTCAAGTTCTAAAACAACAGGGGAGGACTCGGAAACATTGTAAACCTTGCCGTTTGTTACGTTTGCAACAGCCTTTCTCTCACCTGCATAAACGGTAAAGGTGCTTTCACCCGATACTGTGCCGTCGGCATAAACAATATAAAGCTTATATTCGCCTGCAGCTTCAGGAATTTTAATGGTCTTTTCGTTGCCTGCGGCCTTGGTCATTTCAAAGCCTTCTTCAAATTCGGTTGTACCCGAGGGTGCAAGCCATACTGTGTCGTCTGCTGAAAGAAGTCCTCGTCTATTAAGCTCTTCACCGCAGGTGATGGATACGTTAGCGGCAAGCTCATAATAGTCGTCGGGCATAACGTCCTTGCCTACCATGTGAACATACTCGTCCTCAAGACCTGAATATAGAACTACGTTATAACCCTCAACCGGCCAGATGTAGTCTTCGTTTACATACTGTTCAAGGGTGCAGTTGGGCGCAGTTGTTTCCGAACGCGAAGTGTTAGAGAAGCCGTTTGTAACTGTGCAGTCGTGCTTGCGCATCCAGTCGTTAAGCTCATAAACGTTTCTGATGGTGTTTGTAACCACGTTGTGGTCAAACAAGATATAAGCACTGCCTTCGTCGGGGTGGAAGCCGTTAACCATGCGTGAGCCGTTTGCAACGGTGGGCTTGCGGAAGCAGTTGATGTAGTTATAGGTCATTTCGGTCATGTCCGACCAATCCTCGTTACCCTGCTGGCCAAGAGTGTAAATACCGCCTGCGTCCTGCAATACCGAGCAGATTTCTTCAACTCGGTTATAGTTAACGTGGTTGAAACGGGAGGTGGTTGTGGGCTGACCGGGAAGCTGAGAGCCCTCGGTACCGTCGAAGTTGCACCAGCCCCAGCCAATGCTCATGCCGCTGTAAGAACATTTATAAACAAAATTGTGTTCAACCGTAAGGTTATAAGTAAAGAAGGTTGTAATAGGCGAGTTGCCGGGGAAGAAGTAGCAGTTTTCCAAAAGATAGTTGTTGTTAACAGTTATGTTCTTGGGCACTGCTTCTGTTCCCTTGGGGAACTTTTCAAATTCAGGACCGATGCTGGTTTCGTTTACCTTCTGTTTTTCGGTGTCGTTTTCATAAATATGCTGCAAGTGGCCGACAACAATGCCTGCACCGCCTGTGTAACCAACAAAGTTACCAATAACGTTACAGTCATAAACGTCGTTTTCAAGGTGCAGGCCCAAATAGCCTGTCGATTCAAAGCCGCCGTTTATAAAGTTAATGTCGTGTGCCGAGTTGACCAAAACTGCCGAGGGCGCAACGTCAAACGCACGGTAAAGGTCGTTGTGCCAGAAGGTGTCCGAGAACTTGGTGTAAATGGTGCAGTTCTGTGTGGTCGCATTGCCGTAAGAACCGTCAACCTCATATAAATTCCAGTCGGAATAAGCAAACGTAATGCCGTCAAAGGTGATGTACTGAGCATATTTCTTCTTAGGCTCCGAGCCTCTTATGTCAGCAAGCTTCTCAAGCTCGGGAATGACGACAGTTGCCTCGTTTATATCTTCGCCTTCCTTTGGAATGTAGTAAAGAGTGCTTCCTGCCTGGTCAAAATAGAACTGACCTTCCTTTTCAAGCCATTCAAAAACGTTAATAACGTCGTTTTTTGCCGAGGGGTTATAGTTTGTGTTCCAGCCTAAATTCTGCGCAATCGCAGCATAAGGCATCTGGAAGTTTACCTTGGTGTCGCCCGAAGCGGTCTCCTCTAACGAGGCGGCGCAAACGGTTGCTTTAACCCATGTCGAGCCCGATTCAAGCTCGATGTTCTGGGGGTTGCGGGTGTCAACAGGCAAACCGAAATCTTGTGCAAAAACGTTACCAGTCTTCAAGTCGTTTGTGCTCGAGATCCATGCCCAGTCGGCAGAACCTGCAATTACCGAGTAGTAACCAACTGCAAGCTTGGGGGTTGCCGACTTTCTTGTCATGCTTGCACGCTCGCCGTTAACGTAAATGGCTCTAAGCTTTGCGTCACGTTCAAGCGTTGTCTTATAAGCTACAAGGCCGTTCTTAAGCCAGTTAACATCGTCTGCAACGACCCATTCGCTGTTAAGAATCTTACCTCCGCTTAAAACGGGGTTTGCGCCCTCTGCCGCGCGGTAAATAATTGTGCAGTTTTCACTGCCCGAATCGGTTTCGTCAAAAACAAGGGTTTCGCCAAGCTCATAAAAACCGTCAGCAATTTCAACAACAATGTCGCCGTTCTTCTTGCTTAAAGTCTTAACGTGCTCTTTTGCCTTCTGCACAGTTGCAAAAGGTGCGTCCTTTGTGCCGTCACCGTTTGCGTCGTTGCCGTTGGGTGCAACATAAACAGTGTAGGCAACTGTCCTGTTTTCATCAGTCACATCGTCGTTGCCGCCTTTTGCTGCTTCACACGCAGAAAAAAGAGCTGATGTAAGCACCATCACCGCAATGGTGGCATAGGTTATCAGTTTTTTCATTTAAAGTCTCCTTTTCTATAATAACTATATAGTGTTCATGAACAAAATTATATCATCGGCAGGTATTACCGTCAAGCAAAAATAAGCAATTATCAATCGGATTAAGATAATTAGTCAAGGTTTCGCTCTCTCACAGCGCCTCCACCGGCTCCGCCTGCCACCCCTGCGGGGCGGCGCACTCCGCCGACGTCGGCGCCATTCCCTCAGCCCCAAAAACAAAAACCCTCCCGTTTTCATTCGGGAGGGTCAGACTTTTTATTTACTTCTTGGCACCCTTTTTCTTTCTGTTAAGATAAGGATAGGGGCTCTTGTTTGCTTCTTCACGCTTCTTTTCAAGCGAAAGACCGTACATGAACAAAATTATGCTGACAACCAAAGCAATAAACGCCGGCACTGCAAATATGTAATAAAGCACGGTGTCGCTTGCTTCGGGCAGGGGGGCAACCTTTAATGTATAGGGCAGGGCAGGGTCTGTAACAGCGCACTTGGCAAGTCCTGCTTCAAAGAGCGATTGCTCGTCCTGCGACATGTTCTTAAATCTGCCGCCGATTTCAATAATGCTGCCCTGATAGCCTACGTCGGGGTTCTTGGCATATGTCAGATATGCCGAAATTACCTGCTGAAGGTCGTGGTCTCCTGCAACCGCTGTCTGCACTAAAACAGCATATTGCTGTTCATCAACGTCCAGATACATCAGGTAATAATAGTCGGTAGCGGCTCTTTCAGATTCAGCAATATAGCCCAGCTTGCCGACAAACTTATAAACGTTGCCCTGAACATACTGTCCGTTAAGGTCAGAAGCGGGGTTGATTTGAGAAATATCAATTAAGTTTTCAGCTTGCTTTACGTTCGAGGTTATACCGATGATGGTTGCAAACGAGAGTGCGAATACCAAAAACGAAACGATCGCAACAGCCAGCATCGTATAAATTCTGCTGCCGCTTAAAAATCTTTTAAGCTCGGTGTTGTCAGTCTCGGGGTACTGCTCTTTAACAACTTCATTCGGTTTACTATCTAAAATAGACATATCAATTCAATCTCCGATTAAAAAATATTTTCAAACATTATATCACTTTTGTTCTCACAAGTCAAACGTTACCCTTTTTAACACGTTCCTTGTCATACTGAAGCATGTAAAGACCGTAATATCTGCCCTTTTGTTCCAAAAGCTCGGCGTGGGTGCCCTGTTCAACAATTTTGCCGTGCGAGAGGTAGATGATATTATCAGCGTGCTGAATGGTAGACAAACGGTGTGCAACCATCAACAGCGTGCCAATGTTCATCATCTTCTCAAGCGAGTCCTGAATCAAAAGCTCGGTCTCGGTGTCGATGTTCGCCGTCGCTTCGTCCAGAATCATAATTTCAGGTCTGTGAATAATCGTTCTTGCAAACGAAATAAGCTGTCTCTGTCCTGCCGAGAAGTTGTTGCCTCGCTCACGAACCTCTTCATCAAGGCCGTTTTCAAGCTTGGCAATGATCTTGTCTGCGTTCACATAACGGCAGGCTTCCATAATCTCGTCGTCACTAAACTTTTCTTCACGCAGAACGATATTTGTACGAATAGTACCCGAGAACAGGAATACGTCCTGAAGCATCTGACCGAAGTGCTTTCTCAGCGATGAAATCTTTATCTTGCGGATATTGATTCCGTCGATTAAAATTTCACCCTTCTGAATGTCATAGTTTTGGCAGATAAGCGAAAGAATAGTCGTCTTGCCCGAACCTGTCGAGCCGACAAATGCCACCGTTTCGCCGGTCTTAACCTTAAACGAAACGTCCTTAAGCACCCATTCGTTCTCTTTATAAGCAAACCAGACGTTTTTAAATTCAATCTCGCCCTTAACTTCGTCAAGCTCAATGGCGTCAGGGCAGTCAACAACCTCGGGCTGAATGTCGAAAATTGTGAATATCTTT
Source organism: Candidatus Faeciplasma sp. (assembly GCA_045537675.1). Taxonomy (GTDB): domain Bacteria; phylum Bacillota; class Clostridia; order Oscillospirales; family Ruminococcaceae; genus Faeciplasma. The sequence goes on from JAZSPX010000075.1 coordinate 8,111, forward strand.
TCTGCCGAGGCAAATGCCGACTGCAACCAGTTAAACTGTTCAGCCAACGACTGAATGGGGTTAAAGAACTCGGAAATAAACATGTAGAACGACACAACGGTACCGCTTGTTACTGTCTGTCCCAAGAAGGTTATGTTATCAATATATCCTTTACCGCCTAAGTAGAGCAAACACAAAACGCTCGAGATATAAAGCATGTAAACCACAGGTCTGAATATACCGAAAACAAAAATCTGCTGTCTTTTCGACTGTCCGAGTTTTTCGTTCTTGGCGTCAAATTCTGCCTTCTTGCGTTCCTCGCGGTTGAAGATCTGAATTATCTTCATGCCCGAAAGGTGTTCCGAAAGGAAGGTGTTGATGTCTGTCGTGCCGTCCTTAACACGTCTGTATGCACGGCGGGAGAATTTTCTGAAAATAACCGTGAACAAAACGATGAAGGGCACAAAGCAAAGCACCATAAGCGTTAACATATAGTTAAGCATAAGCATTGCCGCAAGCACACCAATAATGATAAAGCAGTTTTTAACAAGGTTTACAATAAT
>JAZSPX010000210.1:0-1650 GCA_045537675.1 Candidatus Faeciplasma sp.
TGAAATATTCGGCTTTCGCCGAATGTGAAATAAAATTCGCCACGTTTGCGTATGCAAACATTTCACATTTGCAAAGCAAATACTTCACAGCGAAGCTATTTCACTCGCCGTAAGGCGAATTTCATTATGGGCACGCACTAAAACTTCGTTATAGCGCGTGCCCATAAAAAGGCGGTGCTTTTTTCTTTCATTTTCTTAAAATCTATTGAAATTCCTGGCAAAATCGCCTATAATATTCACAACAGCTCCGCTGTTAAAAGGCGGTCTGTGCTTGATGTTGCAATAATATTCGCTCTGCAAATTATGCAGGCTAAAATTTTAAAAATCGAGGAGGAAAATACCATGATTTATTATGTAAATCAGTCCGCACCCAGAGAGGGCAACGGCTCTGAAGCCCGCCCCTTCAGAAGCATTAACGAGGCTGCAAAAATTGCCAAGCCGGGTGATGAAGTGCTTGTTTACCCCGGAATTTACCGAGAGTATGTCAGCCCGGTAAACGGCGGAACCGAGGACGAGCGCATTGTTTACCGCTCGGTTGAGCCTTTGGGTGCTGTAATCACCGGTGCCGAGATTGTTACCGGCTGGGAACGCTATGAAGGAAACGTGTGGACAGTGCGCATTGACAACGGAGTTTTCGGCAACTATAATCCCTATACCACCGAGGTTTACGGTGACTGGTATTTTGCTCCTTCCGTTCGCCACACAGGTGCGGTCTACCTTAACGACCGCATGCTTTACGAAACCGAATCGTTAGAAGAATGCATTGCAGGCGAGGTATACACCCCCTCGTGGGAGCCTGAGTATTCTATCTACAAGTGGTATAGCGTGCAGGAGGACAACGAGACTGTAATCTACGCTAACTTCCAGAACTTTGACCCGAACAACGAGAAAGTTGAAATTAACGTCCGCCGCCGCTGCTTCTTCCCCGAGGAGACGGGCAAGGGCTACATAACCTTCAGCGGGTTCAAGGTTGAAAAGGCTGCCACCACATGGGCACCGCCTGCCGCTTTTCAGGACGGTATGGTCGGCCCGCACTGGAGCAAGGGCTGGATAATCGAGGATTGCGACATCAGCAACAGTAAATGCTGCGGCATTTCGCTTGGCAAATACCTCGACCCAGAAAACGACCATTATTTCACTGTAAGGCACTTAAAGAGCCCCACCCAGATGGAGCGTGACGCCGTTTGCCGCGGTCAATATCACGGCTGGCTTAAGGAAAAAGTAGGCTCGCACATTGTACGCCGTTGCCACATTCATCACTGTGAACAGACGGGTATCGTCGGACGCATGGGCTCGGTGTTCTCTGTTATCGAAGATAACCACATTCATCACATTAACAACATGCAGCAGCTTGGCGGCGCCGAAATTTCGGGTATAAAGCTTCATGCCGCAATCGACGTTACCATTCGCCGCAACCACATTCACCACTGCACAATGGGCATCTGGTGCGACTGGGAGCCGCAGGGCACACGCATTACTCAAAACCTTCTTCACCACAACGAGCGCCCCGATTTCTGCACATGGGCAGAGGGTGGCATGGAAAGTCAGGACATCTTTGTAGAGGTCGGACACGGCCCCACCTTGATTGACAACAACGTCATGCTCTCACAGTGCTCGCTTCGCATTGCTACCGAAGGTGTGGCAATGGTA
>JAZSPX010000223.1:0-1584 GCA_045537675.1 Candidatus Faeciplasma sp.
AGGACTATTACCTCTGGCTTAGAATGTATTTAAAGGGCATGAAGTTTGCAAACCTTGACGATGTTTTGGTAAACGTGCGCGTGGGCGAGGATATGTATAAGCGCCGCGGGGGGCTTAAGTATTTCAAGAGCGAGTTTAAGCTTCAGAACTTCATGCTTAAAAACCGAATTATCGGGCTGGGTACATATTTGATTAACGTGGCAAAAAGGCTTATCGTTCAGGTTTTGCTGCCCAATAAGTTAAGAGGGTATGTTTTTAAAAAGTTTGCAAGAAAGCAGGCTGAATAGAAAAAATATGAGAAAACTTGAGATAGAAGATATTAAAAAACTTAGCTTCGAGGTTTTGTGTGAAATCAAGCGCATATGCGAGGCTAACGGCTTAACTTACAGCTTAACGGGCGGCACGCTTATCGGTGCAGTAAGGCACGGTGGGTTTATCCCGTGGGACGACGACATAGACGTTATGATGCCGCGCCCCGATTATGACAGGTTTATTGAAATAGTCAAAAACAGCGATTGCGGATTTAACCTCTTTTCTTACGAAACGCATGGCGACGATTATTGGTACCCGTTTGCAAAGGCGTGCCATAAACAGACTAAGGTAATAGAAAACGCAACCGTTGACAGTAAGGTTCAGCTTGGCGTTTATGTAGATATTTTCCCTGTCGACGGTGTTGGCAACAGCTATCCTTTAGCTAAAACGAGGGTTATGATATTCCAGCTTCTGCATGGGTTAAAGGTAACCTCGAACTGGACAAAATACCGTAAATCGAAGCTTAGAAAATGGTATTACGAGCCGTTCAGATTTATTTGCTATGTAATAAGCAAAATGTTAAGCAAGCGATTTATTAACAAAACGATTGATAAATTTGTGCGCCGCAAGCCGTTTGAAAAATGCCGCTTTGCCGCACGAATGGTTGGCGACTACGGCTCGAAGGAGATAATGCCAAAAAGCCTGTTCGAATCGTATATGGACGTGATGTTCGAGGGCGAGGAGTTTTCGTCGGTTTCCGATTATGACACGTTTTTAAGAGGTTTATACGGCGACTATATGCAGCTACCGCCGAAGGAAAAGCAGGTAACACATCACGAATTTTTGGCATATTGGGTGGATTAAATGAAGGTACTTATTATAAGTCATTTGCCAATGGCTACTCAAAACAACATGGGCAAAACGTTTTTGTCGCTGTTTTCACAGTTCGATAAAAGCGAGCTTTGCCAGCTTTATATTTACCCCTCTTACCCCGATGTTGACAGATGCTCCTCTTATTACAGGGTGACGGATAAAGATATTCTGTCGTCGCTTATCAAATTCAAAAAACCTGGTAAAGAGGTAGCACCCGAGCTTATTAACGAGTCTCAGGGACTTTATGAAAAAGCCGAGGATGAAGCACTTTACCGCAACAAAAAGAACAAATCGGCGATAAGAAGACTCATGCGCGATGCCATGTGGCAGGTTGCAAACCGGTATAACGGCAATTTAAAGGCTTGGCTTGAAAAAGAAAAGCCCACCTGCATTTTTGTGGCACCCGGTGCGGCAATGTTTGTTTATAACTTTGCGCTTAAAATTTCACAAAAGCTTAAT
>JAZSPX010000072.1:0-7348 GCA_045537675.1 Candidatus Faeciplasma sp.
CAAGTGGTCTAAAATAAGCTTACCTTCGACTTTTTTAAATTCCTGGTCGTGGTTGTGATACATAAACAGCTTGCCTGCTTCTTTAACCCTTTTTGCAATCGGCTGATATTTTTCAATCCAGCCCTTGGGGGTGTCGTCATAATTTTCGAGCGCAAAGGGCTGCCAGCCAAAGCCGATGTAGTTACAGCCAAAAATCTCGTGGTCCGAAATCACCTTGTCGATATCCCCTGTCAGCTTGGCGGGAGGAGTGTGCGTGATAACACACTTTAAGCCGTTCTTTGCAAGCTCTGACTCAAGCCATTCGGCCTCGAATTCGCAGGTGCCCGAAACCTGAACGTTAGTATAGCCGATGTCGGCAACACGCTTAAGAGTTTCGGAAAACGAGTCTAAATCCTTACAAAAATCTCGTAACGTAAATAACTGAGCGCCGATTTCCATGTAGTCGCCGCCTCCCTCTTAAATAAGCTTTTTAAAGGCATCGCAAGCGGCATCAAATGCGGTGTCGCTGTCGGGGTATGTATAAAGCATGCCGACCTTAGACTCCTCGCCCTCGCGTTCAAGCTGGGCAAGACCCTTAAATACCGTTAAGTGAGGCTCGATAGTGAACTCGCATCCTCCCAATGAAATAAATTCGGAAACGATTTTTCCAACATTTCCGTTGCCGCAGCCCGCAGGCACAACCCTGCCGTTGCTCAAAGCGTCTTTAATGTGCATATATTTGGTGTGGTTCTTCAAAAGCTCCCATGCTGCCAAGGTGTCGGCGCCCGACTGAATGTAGTTAGCAGGGTCGAAAACGCCCTTTATGGCAGGAATTTCGGTTAAAAGTTCCAAGCAACGCTCGGGCAGGTCGCCGTAAATGCCTTTTTCATTCTCGTGGCAGAGGGTTACGTTATAAGGCTCGGCAAGCTCGGCCATCAACGAAAGGCGATAGATAACCTCGTTCTTAAATTCATCAGGGGTCGTAACCGCGGGGAATATAGAATGAGAACATGCGCATATTTTCGCATTCAAGCTGACCGGCGGTATCCAACGTGCGCTTGAATTTATCTAAGTGTGCTTTAAAGTCGTCTTTTAAAACGTCGATTTTTCCAATCGGCGAGCCAAGCGACCAAACGGTTAAACCGTTGTCATCAAGGCGTTTTTTAATATCTTTTGCCTGTTCAAGGTTAATATCGGAGATGTTTCCGAATTCGGTGTTTCTGATTTCAATGCCGTTAAGGCCGTTTCTTAAAACTGCCTTTATCTGGTGGTCGATATGTCCGCCTGCTTCATCGGCAAAGGCGAATATTTTTATATTACTCATAGTGTTCCTCCAATCCTTCAGCAAAAATATACATATTTAAGGTAATTATTGCCTAAAACCATTATATAACATAAGAATTTAATTTTGCAATATAATTAAATCGAACTTTTATTGCGTTATAGCGGAATAATGCTGCAAGGTCAAAGATTGCAAAGCAATATTCAAAAATATCTCACAATCGCTTGCAATATAAAAAGAATTGTGCTAAAATAGTTAGAGCCAATCCGAGACGCGGGTGCGCGGGTCCTGTGCAACGGAGCGCTGTGAACCATGTCAGGCGGGGGACCGAGCAGCATTAAGCAGTTTGCTTCGTGTGACACAGTCTCGCCTGCGCACCTGCTTGTCGGATTGGACTTTGTTTTTTAAGGAGTGGTGAAAAATGTATACTGCGCTCTATCGTAAATGGAGACCGTTAACCTTTGACGACGTTGTTTCTCAGCCTCATATCACCACTACCCTTTCACGCCAGATTGCCGAACACAAGACAGCTCATGCATATCTGTTCACAGGGTCGAGAGGAACGGGCAAAACCACCTGTGCAAGAATTTTTGCAAAGGCTATCAACTGCCTTAACCCTGACCAAGGCAAGCCCTGCTTGGAATGTGAGATTTGCCGTGCTGCCGACAGTGGCACCCTTTCGGACATTATTGAGATTGACGCGGCCTCGAACACGGGTGTTGACGATATTCGTGAACTTCGTGACTCGACGATTTACACACCCGAGCTTTGTAAATATAAGGTCTACATCATCGACGAAGTGCATATGCTTTCAAACCAAGCGTTCAATGCGCTTTTAAAAATTATGGAGGAGCCGCCCGAGCACGTTAAGTTCATTCTTGCAACGACCGAGGTTCACAAGGTGCCTGCAACCATAATCTCACGCTGTCAGCGGTTCGATTTCAGACGCATTCGACCCGAGGATATTATGGCAAGGCTTATGTATATTGCGAGCGAAGAAGGCTTTGTTTTAGACAGCGATGCCGCTTCGTTAATTGCAAGAATTGCAGACGGCGCCATGCGCGACGCACTCTCGCTTTTAGACCAGTGCGTGGCATATTCAGATCACATTGATTTAGGCGTTGTTTCGGACGCCGCAGGCATTGCAGGACGTGACTATTTATTCGATATTTTAGAGGCTGTTGCAGATTGCGACATTTCTCTTGCTATATCTAAGACCGACGAGCTTTATTCAAAGTCGAAGGATATGACAAGGCTTTGCGACGAGCTTTTGTTCCAGACAAGAAACTTAATGCTTATTAAAACCGTGCCGCAAAAGACCGATTTGCTGGCATGCCTTGAATCGGAAGCCGAAAGACTTAAAGAAATTGCCGACAAGATGAGTTTGGAGGATATTTTATCGAAGCTTGACATTTTGCAGGACTGTTCGGAAGCGATGCAAAAGTGTGTTTCTAAGCGCACCGAGTTTGAAATGGCATTGGTCAAGCTTTGCACACCAAGGGCTTCGGCACCTTCAAAAGCATCGCCCTCGGGTGATGTAAGTGCGTTGATTGAAAGAATCAACCAGCTTGAACGTGAAGTTGCAAGACTTAAAAAGTCGGGTGTTGCGGTTTCTGCTAAAGAGGACAGGCCCGTTAAGGAAGAAGTGCCCGAAGTGAGCGCACCCTCCTCACCCAAGGCCGAAGAACCCCCTCAGACAGAGGTTGCCGAGCGTAAACCCTGCCAGCAGTGGGAGGCTATTATTGAGCGCTTGACCGAGGTTAACCCGGGCTGTGCCGGAGCACTGCGTGGCTCGAAGGCTTATACACAGGGCAACTATTTGCTTATTCTGGTTAAGAACAAGTTCTTCTTGGGACTGTTTAAGAAGCCTGAAAATGCTGCCTCTTTGCGAGACGTTGCGAAAGAGATTACGGGCGTTACCTACTCGATAAGGGCAAAGTGTGATGAATCGGCGGACGAAGCGCCCGAGCGTGACCCTATTGCCGAATTGATTGAAAAAGCTAAAAATGCCGATATACCGGTAGATATAAATTAACTTATTTGAAGGAGATTAGTTATGAAAGCAAGAATCCCCGGAGGTATGAACTCCCCCCAGAATATGAACTCGATGATCCGTCAGGCTCAGAAAATGCAGGAGGATATGGCTGCATTCCAGGAAGAGCTTGAGGCTAAGGAATTTAAGGCATCTGTCGGCGGCGGCGCTGTTGAAATTACAATGAACGGCAAGCGCGAGGTTTTGGGCGTTTCCATTAAGCCCGAGGTTGTTGACCCCGAGGATATCGAGATGCTTGAAGACCTTATTGCAAGCGCTGTTAACGAAGTTTTATCAAACATCGAAACCGAATCGGCTGACGGTATGCAGAAGATTACCGGCGGCGTTAACCTGCCCGGAGTATTCTGATGGCTGACGCTAATGCACTGCCTTTGACCCTTTTGGCCGAGCAGTTTGCTCGTCTGCCGGGTATTGGCATGAAAACAGCGCAAAGGCTTGCTTATTTTGTCATGTCGATGTCTGATGAAGAAGCTGAAGCTTTTGCAAAAGCAATTATTTATGCGCATAAAACTGTGCATACATGTGCGGTTTGCCAGAACCTAACCGACAAGGCTGTTTGCCCTATATGCGACGACAAAGCAAGAGACCACTCGGTTATTTGTGTGGTAGAGGGACCTAAGGACGTTTCGGCATTTGAGCGCACCCGTGAATATAAGGGCGTATACCACGTTCTGCACGGACTTATCTCCCCTATTGACGGTGTTACACCCGACAAATTAAGAATTACCGAGCTTTTGCAAAGAATCTCGAAAAACGATGTTAAAGAGGTTATTATGGCGACCAACCCCACACCCGAGGGGGAGGCTACTGCTATGTATATCTCGAAGCTTTTAAAGCCTTTGGGAATTAAAGTGACACGCTTGGCATTCGGCTTGCCGATTGGCGCAATTTTAGAGTATGCCGACGAGGTTACACTTTATAAAGCGCTTGAGAACAGAAACGAGATTTGATAGTATGCTTTCGGATAAACTTTACATGCAAGAGGCTTTAATGCTTGCACGACGTGCTGCCGAGGAGGGTGAGACCCCCGTTGGCGCAATAGTCGTTAAGAAATCGACAGGCGAGATTATCGGCCGAGGATATAACAAACGCGAAACGGCGAAATCGCCGCTTGCACACGCCGAGATTATGGCGCTTGATGAAGCAAGCCGCAGATTGGGCGGCTGGCGGGTGGTTGACAGCGTGTTATACGTCACGCTTGAGCCTTGCCCGATGTGTGCAGGTGCGATTATAAACTCTCGCATTGACAAGGTAGTTTATGGCGCAAGCGATAAAAAGGCAGGCTCGTGCGGGTCGGTAATCAATCTGTTTGAGCTTGATTATAACCACAAGCCCGAAATTGTCTCGGGTGTGATGGAGGAAGAGTGCGCAGGCGTGCTCTCGGAATTCTTTAAAGAGCTTAGAAAAACCAAAGTACCATATAAAAAGAAAAACCCGAACGATTGAGCGTTCGGGTTTTGTTTTATTTCTTTTCCAATATATCAATTCTGTAAGCAAAGTCAAGGTTTACCATGCGTTCGGTGCCGTTTTTCATTTCTAAAGTTACCCAGTTGTCTTCAACGTTTTTTACAACGCCCTTAAAGCTATAATTGTCACCATATAACCAAACGTCTTTACCGATAAGATTTTGTGCCCATTCGTTAGTCATTTTAATGCCCTTCTTTCTTTGTTTTAATGCTCTGCGCTTTCTTTTACGCCGCTGTGCAGGCAGTATAATTACAAATATAATGAACCACATATACCAAACAGTCCACATCGGATTCATCTCTACCGCCTCCTTACCCTCGATATTTTACAGCAAATCCACAAATCTGTCAACCTCTCACGCTCGCCACCTGCGACGCTGCCGCTTATCTCGCAGACGGCTCGCTCCCCTCTTGCAAAAAAAGAAAACCCCAAGGAATTAACCTTGGGGTTTAATTGGTTTGTTTAGCTAAGCAATAAAATTACTTGATGCCGATAACAACGCCGGAACCAACGGTTCTGCCGCCTTCACGGATAGCGAAACGGAGACCTTCTTCGATAGCGATAGGAGTGATGAGTTCAACATCGATCTCAACGTTATCACCGGGCATGCACATTTCCTTGTCAGCAGGAAGGTGAACAATGCCTGTTACGTCAGTAGTTCTGAAGTAGAACTGAGGTCTGTAGTTGGTGAAGAAGGGAGTATGACGGCCGCCTTCTTCCTTCTTAAGAACGTAAACCTGGCCCTGGAACTTGGTAAGGGGGTTGATGGATCCGGGTTTGCAAAGTACCTGGCCTCTTTCGATGTCCTTTCTCTGAACACCACGGAGAAGTGCGCCGATGTTGTCGCCTGCTTCAGCGTAGTCAAGAGTCTTTCTGAACATTTCGATACCGGTAACAACAGTCTTAGCTCTTTCTTCGGTAAGACCAATGATTTCAAGTTCGTCGCCGGGCTTGAGCTGGCCTCTTTCTACTCTACCGGTTGCAACGGTACCACGGCCGGTGATGGTCATAGTATCTTCAACAGGCATCAAGAAGGGCATGTCAGCCTTACGGTCAGGAGTAGGAATGTAAGAGTCAACAGCATCCATGAGTTCAAGGATAGGAGCGTAAGCGGGATCGCTGAGATCGTCGCCAGCGTTAAGAGCTGCAAGAGCAGAACCCTTTACGATAGGAGTATCGTCGCCGGGGAATTCGTACTTGGAAAGGAGATCTCTGATGTCCATTTCAACGAGTTCGAGGAGTTCTTCGTCGTCAACCTGGTCAACCTTGTTCATGAAAACAACGATTGCAGGAACGCCTACCTGACGAGCAAGAAGGATATGCTCTCTGGTCTGAGCCATAGGTCCGTCGGATGCAGCGCAAACAAGGATAGCGCCGTCCATCTGAGCAGCACCGGTGATCATGTTCTTAACATAGTCAGCGTGGCCGGGGCAGTCAACGTGAGCGTAGTGACGGTTGTCAGTTTCATACTCAACGTGAGCGGTGTTGATGGTGATACCTCTTTCTCTTTCTTCAGGAGCCTTGTCGATCATGTCGTATGCTTCGTACTTAGCCTGGCCCTTCATAGCAAGAGTCTTGGTGATAGCTGCAGTAAGTGTGGTTTTGCCGTGGTCAACGTGGCCGATAGTACCAATGTTAACGTGGGGCTTGGTTCTTTCAAATTTCTGCTTTGCCATTGGAATTTTCCTCCCTTAGGTCATAGTATAGTAATTTAATATTAACAGATTCTTGTGGAAAATGCAAGCATTAATGCATACATTTTTTAAAATAGTTACGACTTTTTAATTAGTCGTTGTGCTTTCTTGCGTTCATAATACCTTCAGCGATAGATCTGGGAACTTCGATGTAGCTGTGGGGTTCCATTGTGTACTGGCCACGGCCCTGAGTCTTGGATCTTAAGTCGTTGGAGTAACCGAACATTTCGGAAAGCGGAACAAAAGCGTCAACCTGTGCAACGCCGTTGTTGGTCTCCTGTCCGAGGATCTGTCCGCGGCGGGAGTTAAGGTCGCCGATTGCAGTACCCATGTATTCTTCGGGAACGATACAAGCAACCTTCATGATAGGCTCGAGGATTACGGGGTCAGCCTTTCTCATAGCTTCCTTGAATGCCATAGAGCCTGCGATAGAGAACGCCATTTCAGAGGAGTCAACTTCGTGGTAAGATCCATCATAAAGAGTGATCTTAACGTCAACTACCTGGTAACCAGCCAAAACGCCGGCCTTCATTGCGCCCTGAATACCCTTGTCAACAGCAGGAATGTATTCCTTGGGAATAGCACCGCCGACAACAGAGTTAACAAATTCATAACCCTTACCGGATTCGTTGGGTTCGAGCTTGATCTTAACGTGACCGTACTGACCCTTACCACCCGACTGACGAGCGTACTTGTGGTCAACATCGGCAAGCTTTCTAACAGTTTCCTTATAGGATACCTGAGGAGCGCCTACGTTAGCTTCAACCTTGAATTCACGGAGCAATCTGTCAACGATGATTTCGAGGTGGAGCTCGCCCATACCGGCAATAATGGTCTGACCGGTTTCTTCATCGGTCCATGTCTTGAAGGTGG
>JAZSPX010000106.1:0-2728 GCA_045537675.1 Candidatus Faeciplasma sp.
AATGAAATCCGATAAGTTCAAAATCTTCTACATCTACACCGCAATTCTCGGTGTTGCCGTAATCGGCTTTGCAATTGCCGAAATGATTATCGGCCGCCCCATTACTTTTGAATTTTTCTGCTTTACACATATAACTGAAAGGACGTTTACATAATGGCTGCAAAAACTAAAAATACATCCTCTAAAAAAGCTAATACAAAAGCTTCACAGACTAAACCCACCAAAGAACAGACCGAAGCTCAGAGAATAATTAAAACCAGAATGTGGTCGACGATTATTTTCATTCTCGGCGTGTTCGTCGCTTTTCTTACATATATTCAGGGTCAGGCTGTATGGAGCGCCATGCATAACATTCTGTGGGGACTTTTCGGCGTTTCCACCGTTCTTGTTGCGCCCATTTTCATTTACGTTGCCATTATGCTCGCCCTTGATAAGTCTAAAAGCGCTGTTGTAGTAAAGGTCATGCAGGGCACAGCTTTAATGCTTTTAATCAGCCCGATTTTCGAGATTATTTATTCTTTAATCAACTCCGTAACCCCTTACAGCGGCGAGAATTTCAACGCTGTAATTACAGCACTTTATAACAACGGTGTTGAAATGAAGGGCGGCGGTGCATTAAGCATCATCGTCGGCGGCACGTTAACCGCACTTTGCGGCGCAGTTTGCGCTTTAATAATCATCATTTTGCTTGTAATTCTGTTTGCAATGCTTTTAACCAACATCACCTTCTTAGATGTATGGCACTTCATGTTAGGCATGTTCAAAAAGATGAAAAATGCAGTTGACGAAAATCAGGCAGAGCATGCAAAAGAAGCCGCTTCTAAACCCTCTAAGTTAATAGAAGAAAAACCTACCCCCGAAAAACGAATCGATATTGCAAAGTTCATTCCCGAGGATGACACCACAGAAGAACCCGAAATGCCTGCCCATCCCGTTGTTTCGGGAATTGAATATAAACCCGTTCCTACTGTGGCAGAGGAGACTGCCGAGAAGCCCAAAAAGGTCAAGGTCAAAAAGGAAAAACGCCCCTCTATGCCCGGCGATTTCATTCCTGCCGATGAGCCTAAAACTGAAGAAAACAATGTTGTCGAAACCGAAAGCGACATCGTCAACCCCATCTATGTCGATGAAGACGGTCAGACAACACTTTTAGAAAACGAAACTGTCACACAGTCGGCTTACAGCATTCCTCCCACCGATTTGCTCAACATGCCTCGTCACACCGCTTCTGTCGAGGAGACCCGTGCCGAAATCGCACAGAACTCCGAGACATTGGTAGATACCCTTAAAAGCTTCGGCGTTTCAACACGCATTGTCGAAATTCACCGCGGTCCTTCTGTCACCCGTTACGAGCTTCAGCCTGCAGCAGGCGTTAAGGTAAGCAAAATTACCGGACTTGTCGATGATATTGCACTTAACCTTGCGGCAAGCGGCGTTCGAATCGAAGCTCCCATTCCCGGCAAGGCGGCAGTAGGTATCGAGCTTGCCAACAAAATAAGAGACACCGTTTACATTCGTGAACTTGTTGACAGCGAAGAATTCCGCTCCATGAAGAGTAAAATTTCCTTCCCCGTAGGCAAGAGCATCGAGGGTAAGATTATTACCGTTGACATTGCAAAAATGCCTCACTTGCTCATTGCAGGTACCACAGGCTCAGGTAAATCCGTTCTCACAAACTCAATTATCATGAGCATTCTCTTCAATGCCACACCCGATGAAGTTAAGCTCATTTTAATCGACCCCAAGCAGGTCGAATTCCCCGTATATAACGGCATCCCTCATCTTCTCATTCCCGTTGTGACCGAGGCTAAGAAAGCCGCAGGCGCTTTGGGCTGGGCTGTTACCGAAATGATGAAGCGCTATAACATGTTTGCAAACAGCGGCGTTCGTGACCTAAAGGAATATAACGAATTTGTTAAAACAAAAGAAAACTTAAGCCCTCTTCCTCAGATAGTTATTGTTGTGGATGAGCTTGCCGACCTTATGATGGCGGCCCCCAAGGAAGTTGAAGACTCTATCTGCCGAATTGCACAGCTTGCACGTGCTGCAGGCATGCACATTATAATCGCTACACAAAGCCCCCGTGTAGACATCGTAACAGGCCTTATCAAGGCTAACATCGACTCCCGTGTTGCGCTTCGTGTTTCCAACCAGATCGACTCGCGCGTTATTTTAGATGAAATCGGTGCCGAAAAGCTTTTGGGCCACGGCGACCTTTTAATCAGATGCGCAGGTTTTGAAAAACCTGTCCGTATTCAGGGCGGCTTTGTCGCAACCGACGAAATCAGACGTGTAGTAGACTATCTCAAGGCACAGCAGTCCTCTCAATACGACGAAGAGGTTGCTTCCGAAATCGAAAAGCACATTCCCGTTGCCAAGGGCGAAAAACCCTCTGCCGCAGGCGATGACACTTCAGTAGACCCGAATTCCGAAGAATCGATGATAGACAGAGCTATCGAGGTTATTGTCGAAAATCAGACAGCTTCAACCTCGTTCTTACAGCGCAAATTAAAGCTTGGCTATGCCCGTGCCGCAAGAATTATGGACGAGCTTGAGGAAATGGGCATCATCAGCGCTGGCGACGGTGCTAAGCCAAGACAAATTCTTGTTTCACACGCTCAGTGGCTCGAAAGAAAGGCTTCTTTGGGCGGTGCTTCAATGCCTGTCCTTGAAAAACCCGATGAGGAGGATATATGAACGGATTCATTCCCGTTTCCCGCGCAGACTT
>JAZSPX010000267.1:0-3573 GCA_045537675.1 Candidatus Faeciplasma sp.
GACTGGGACAAGTCAGTCCACGGGGAGATTGCGATTATGCCTGCAGGCATTGCAAGGCCCATTTCGTGAAGCTTGATGCAAAGGCTGTAGCAAAGGCCGCCGCCTGCACTCTCGCCGCAGAGCATGATGCTGTCGGCTGAATAGCCGTTATCTAACAGATATTGATAGGCGCTCAGTGCGTCATCGACAGCGGCAGGAAACTTGTTTTCGGGCGCCAAGCGGTAAGCACACGAGAAAACAGGTGCGTTATATTCGCTTGCCAAAACCGAGCCAAAGCCCTTGGCATAGCCTTCTCCGCCGCAGGTATACCCTCCCCCGTGGAGGTAAAGAATTACGCCCGAGCAGGGCTTGCCCTTGGGAATAATCCACTCGGATTCGCAGTTGCCTGTTGTGCGCTTTTCATATCGTAAGTCGGAGCGATGGGGAAAGCTCATTAGTTTGCCGATGGCGTTTTGCCACTTGCGGACAGTTTCGAGCGAGCTGCCTTTAACGATAGGTCTGGCAAGCGCAAGCTGAGCGCGTATGAATTTTTCGGATAAGTTGCCAGCCATAAGCCTGCCTCCCATTAAAAAAATCTAAAAGTAATTGTAACACAAAACCTGAAAAATATCAATAAAAAAAGACCGAGCAACCGCACTCGGTCTTAAATTTTTAAAGCACCTTTGAAAGGAAGTCTTTTAAGCGGGAGTTGCTGGGAGATGTGAAAATCTCATCGGGTGTTCCCTGCTCGACTATTTTACCTTCGTCCATGAAGATTACACGGTCGGCAACTTCTTTTGCAAAGCCCATTTCGTGGGTGACGACAACCATCGTCATACCTTCATGTGCGAGCTGTTTGATAAGGTCAAGAACCTCGCCTACCATTTCGGGGTCGAGGGCTGAGGTGGGCTCGTCAAAAAGCATGACCTCGGGTTCCATGCACAAGGCACGAACGATTGCAATGCGCTGCTTCTGTCCGCCCGAAAGCTGGCTGGGGTAAGCGTCTGCTCTGTCAGCCAATCCTACACGGGTCAAAAGCTCCATAGCTTTGGCTTCAGCCTCGTCTTTAGACTTACCCAAAAGCTTAATGGGGGCAACGGTCATGTTTTTTAAAATTGTCATGTGAGGGAAAAGGTTGAAGTGCTGGAACACCATGCCCATCTTCTGTCGGTGAACGTTGATGTTGACGTTTCTGGCGGCAATGTCGGTGCCGTTGAAGAAGATTGAGCCGCTTGTGGGAAGCTCGAGCAGGTTTAAGGAACGCAGAAACGTTGATTTGCCGCTGCCCGAGGGACCGATGATAACAACAACCTCGCCCTTGCGAACAGATGCATTCAAGCCGTCGAGGGCTTTGATTTTGCCGCCGCGGTAGTGTTTTTTAAGGTTAATGGTTTGAATAATGGTATCAGCGTTCACTTCTTCTCAGCCTCCTTTCAAGAATTTTAACAAGCTGAGTAAGTATGACAACTACGACAAGGTAGATAAGTGCAACTGCAATTAACGGCATGAATGCCGAGAAGGTTCGTCCGCGGATAAGGTCGCCCGCTTTGGTAAGATCCATAATGCCGACGTAGCCTGCAACAGAGGTTTCTTTTAAAAGAACGATGAACTCGTTACAAAGTGTGGGCAAAGTGTTTTTAATTACCTGGGGAATGATTATGTAAATCATGGTCTGGAAGTAGTTGAAGCCCAGTGAACGACCGGCCTCGAACTGGCCGTTGTCGATGGAGAGGATACCGCCACGGAAAATCTCGGCAACATAGGCGCCCGAGTTGATACCGAATGCCAGAATTGCGACCAGAACACTGCTTCGCACAGAAGCTAGGATTACGAAATAGATAATTAAAAGCTGAACAACGACTGGTGTGCCGCGAATAACGGTGAGATATAGGTTACAGATCGCGTTTAAAATCCACGAGAAGATGAACTTAACGCCGCCCTGTTTGCGAAGGGTTTCTTCGTTTTTGTCATAGGTCGAACGCACGGCGGCAATGACAACGCCGATGACAATGCCGATAATCGTGGCGAACAAGGTTATTAAAAGCGTGTTGCCCAAACCCTCGACAAGCCATTTCCACCTGTCACCCTCTATGAAATTGAGAATAAAATCTGCTTTAAGTTTAGCAAACCATTCAAACATGAAAATCTACCTTTCATAATTACGTATAAACACAAGAATACGCAATGACCCATTTCGGGCCATTGCATATTCATGCTTGCATGTGTAAATCAGTTAATATTATTCAGCGGGAATGTACTTGTCGATAATCTTCTGAACTTCGCCGGATTCGGTAAGCTCTGCCAAAGCCTTGTTAACGTCAGCCAAAAGCTGTTCGTCTTCCTTAGCGATAGCGATTGCGTAGTTTTCGTAAGCGTATTCGGTCTCGAGAATCTTGATACCTTCATTAGCGGCAACGAAGCTCTTAGCGGGTTCATTGTCGATGATAACAACGTCGATGTCGCCCTTGATGAGTGCGGAAACAGCGTCGGGACCGGTCTTGTAACGAACAACGTGGGATTCACCAAAGCCCCAGTTTTCAACGTCATCGGAAGAGTAGATGTCACCGGTGGTGTTTTCCTGAACGCCGATCTTGATGTTTTCGATCTTAAGGGAAACGGGGTTGCCTTCTTCGTCGTAGTTGAAGCAATCGTCGATTGAAGTGATTGCGGAGTCGTTCTTAACGATCATTACCTGAATGCCGGTAGCGTAGGAGGTGGTGAAGTTAACCTGAGTAAGACGCTCGTCGGTGATGGTCAAGCCTGCCATACCGATATCATATTTACCTGTCTCAACGCCAGTTACGATGGAGCCGAACTCTACGTCTTCGATAACGAGTGTTTTGCCGAGCTTATCAGCGATAAGCTGTGCGATTTCAACGTCGATGCCTGCGAAGCTGTCGCCTTCTTTATATTCATAAGGAGGGAAAGCGGCGTTGGTTGCCATTACGAGAGTGTCATCATTTGCGCCGCCGCAAGCGGTGAAGAGCGAGAGTGCCATGATTGCTACTAATACGAGTGATATAAACTTTTTCATAACTGATAATCTCCTTTTTTATATGTATCCCCTGCTGTAATTCGGGGATTTGGTATGATTGAATTATAGCACGCATAAATATGCATTGTCAATCGAATAATTATACAAATATTAGATTATTCTTTTGTTGAAATGTGTGCAAGGTGTATCAACAAAAAGTGCGCGTAATGCATGAATATGCAATCAGACTTAAAATATACCATTTTTATGCATAATTTCTCTTTAATATGCATAAACGGCACTGCAAATTATGCAGTGCCGTTAAGTCTTTTATGTGAGGATTACTTTTCGTTGATTGCAGCCTGTGCAGCAGCCAAACGAGCGATCGGAACGCGGAAGGGCGAGCAGGATACATAGTCGAGGCCGATGTTGTGGCAGAACTCAACAGATGTGGGGTCGCCGCCGTGCTCACCGCAGATACCAACGTGGAGGTTGGGATTTACGGGCTTGCCGAGCTGGATAGCCATCTTCATCAACTTACCAACGCCAACCTGGTCGAGCTTAGCGAAGGGATCGTTTTCGAAGATCTTGGTGTCGTAGTAAGCATTGAGGAACTTACC